>JBDTMR010000151.1:0-3995 GCA_039934175.1 Sphingomicrobium sp. | reverse complement strand
CCTCGATTTCGATTCGATCCGTGCCGACCTCGGGGTCAGCAACAAGCGGCAATTGCTGCAGATGCTCGGCCAGATTGCGGGCGGACGACTCGGCTTCAACTCAGCGGCAATCGTCGATTCGATCGTGGAGCGGGAGCGGTTGGGCACTACTGGGCTTGGCCGCGGGGTCGCAATCCCCCACGGCAAGGTCGACGGACTCGAATCGATTTATGCGATGGCGGTGCGACTTTCCGACCCGGTCGATTACAAGGCGGTCGACGGTGCCAAGGTCGATCTGGTGTTCCTGCTGCTGTCGCCGCCCGATGCCGGCGCAGCCCACCTCAAGGCATTGGCCGCGATCAGTCGCGCGGCGCGCAGCGATACCACCCTTGAGAAACTGCGCGGTGCGCGCAGCCGCGATGCGCTTGCCGCCGTGCTGATGTCGGTCGACGAGCGCGATGCCGCCTGAATCCGAACGAACCGGTGGCGTCGAATCGCATTTCCGCGGGCTGGAGGCACTTTATGCGTCCGCACCGATCAACGACCTGTTCAAGTCGACCCTGGAGCTGCCTGCGCCGGGCCAGTCGATCATCCGCTTCACGATCGATCCCGGCGTATTCCATGCTGCCGGCGCGGCGCACGGCACGCTGTATTTCAAGATGCTCGACGATGCCGCTTTCTATGCCGCGAACAGCCTGGTCAGCGATCGCTTCCTGCTGACAACGGCCTTCAACCTGCATTTCACCAAGGCAATGCGCGAAGGGCCTGTAGTGGCCGAAGGACGCTGGATCAGCGGCAAGCGGCGCGTGTTCGTCGCGGAGGCGCGGATCGTCGATTCTGAGGGCGAAGAGTGCGCGCGCGGGACTGGTACCTTCCTGCGCTCGCATATCGCGTTGTCCAGCCTTGACGGTTACCGGCCGGCGTGACCGACCGACTGCCGGCGCATCTTGAAGCGAGCTCATTGCTTCGGCGGGTCGACGGTGCAGGCGGGTTCGGCGCGGTCCTCCATCGCGGCGATCGGGAACGGGGCTCGCTTTTGATCCTCATTCTCGAGCGCGGGGCACCGCGCAGCCTTTTGGAACGCCAGCTGCAGGACGACTTTACTTACCAATGGGCTGTCCAGGACGCCCGCGATTGCGACTGGACGATTCTGCGACGCGACAGGACGAGGATCGATCCCGATTGTTGGCTAATCGAACTGGACGTCCCGGATGCGGAACGATTCACCGCTGAAATGACCTTTGTGGGTTGATCGCGCCGGAAAGGCCCGTCAAACGCCCTGCCTAACGAGAGCGGGGGGCATCTTTTTCGGCAATTCGGCCGGCGCGATGCCACGCAGACGGGGAGATGGTCCCGGTCCCGATTGCTGTCCCAGTTGGACAGCGCGAGGCCGGATTGCCACTCACCGCATGGTTTCGGTTTTTCATGATTTCGACGTTTCGATCCGCGTTGTTGGTAGTTGCAGCCGTAAGCGCCTCGCAAGTAGCGCCGGCTCAGGTCCAGAAGGATTCCGAGCCTTTAATCGCCAACGGATCGACCATCCTGCCGACGCAGGTCGTACTCCAGCCGATTCAGGCCAGCGCCATGCTGACCGATCGCCTTTCACCTATCGCAGAAACCGAGATCGAAGACGTCGCCCCGGTCGCTGAAGCGATCGACGAACCGGAAGTTTCCAAAGAAGCGTCGCTCAGCGAACAAGTTACCGCACTGCGCAGCAGCACGGCCGGCAGCCGCGATCTGGAGTGCCTCGCCGTCGGCGTTTATTTCGAATCGAAGAGCGAGCCCCTTGAAGGCCAGTTGGCCGTCGGGCACGTCATCGCCAATCGCGCAAATTCGGGTCGATTCCCGTCGTCCTATTGCGGCGTCCTGTTCCAGCGTAGCCAGTTCAGCTTCGTTCGGGGCAAAAGCTATCCCCGAATCGCTCGTTCGGGCCGCCAGTGGCAGAATGCTGTCGCCATCGCGAAAATTGTCGATTCCAGGCTTCACGCCTCGCCGGTCGGCAAGGCGCTCTTCTTCCACGCCAAGCGCGTTTCGCCGGGCTGGCACCTGACCCGCGTCGCAAGCGTCGGAAACCACGTCTTCTACCGCTAAGACGCTTTTCATCGTTCCCCTATCGTTCTAATCCGGCGGAGATGGACTCCGCCGCGATCGACCCTGCCTGCTTAGCCGACCAGCCGCCGATTGCGGCCGAGGTGGCGCGCGGGGTGACGCGACTTTTCTGCCGCCGCGACTGGTTCGCGATGTGTGAGGTGCCGCTGCCCAACGGTCGCCGCGCCGACCTGATGGCGATCGACGCCAGGGGTCATCTGACCATCGTCGAGATCAAGGTCAGCAAGGCCGACCTGGTCGGCGACGCCAAGTGGCGCGACTATCTGGACTATTGCGACCGCTTTTTCTGGGCCGTTCCGCAGCATCTCTGCACCATCCTCGACGATGCGCACTTCCTGCCGGACGAGGCCGGGTTGCTGGTCGCCGATCGCTATGATGCGGCGGTGCTTCGCGAGGCAGCGATGAATCCGCTTGCCCCCGCGCGGCGCAAATCGGAAATGCTCAATTTCGCCCGCCGCGCGGCACGTCGCCTGTCGGCGCAGATCGATCCGACGCTGGGCTTCGGAAGCTAGCGGTTGGGCCCGGCGACCTTCGCAGTCGGGCGCTTGACCGTTTCGATGAGGCGAAGCAATTCCGGCATCCGATTGTCGCGTTTGGCATATTCGCGCGCGCTATAGCCTGCCGCATAATCGCGCTTGTCGGGGTCGGCGCCGCGCTCGAGCAGGAGCTTGGCGATCTGCGGCTGGCGCTGGTTGACGGCGACGATCAGCGGGCTTTCGCCGCGCTTGTTGACGCGATTGACGTCGGCCTGGCTGCCGATCAACCGTGTGACACCCTCCATATATCCGGCGCGCACCGCGAGAATCAGCGGGGTATCGCCATCGGATCCTGCAACATTGGGGTCCGCGCCCTTCGATAACAGGAACCCGATCCAGTTGCCGTTCCTCTTGCGGACGACGATGTGAAGCGGCGCATCGCCGTCGGTGCCGCGTTGATTGAGGATGTTGGTGCCGTTGCGATCGGCAATTGCATAGGCCTTGCTGCCCGCGTCTTCTTTCAGCGCCTTGAGGAATTCCAGGCCGTCGTTACCGACAATCTGGCCTGCCACCGGGACGGCAGCCATCCCGATTCCCAATGCTGCCATTCCGATCATCCCGCGACGCATCAAACACTCCTCGATCCCGCTCTTGCTATGCGGTCTTTGCCAGACCATGGCTACACGTTCGATGAACGAGAGAAAACCCTTCTGGGAAAAGCCCTTGGCCGCGCTCGACCGCGGCGAATGGGAAGCGCTGTGCGATGGCTGCGGCCGTTGCTGCGTCAACAAACTGGAAGACGAAGAAACCGGCCAGATCTACCCGACCAATGTCGCCTGCAAATTGCTCGACCGGAAGAACGGGACCTGCTGCGACTACAAGAATCGCAAGAAACTGGTCGCCGATTGCGTCGTGCTGAAGCGGGATCGGCTGCACGAGCTCGAATGGCTGCCGTCGACCTGCGCTTACCGGCTTCGCTATGAAGGAAAGCCGCTTTACGATTGGCATTATCTGATCTCGGGAAGCCGCGAGAGCGTTCACGAGGCGGGTCAGTCGACCCGCGGCTGGACGGTCAGCGAAGTCGACGCCGGCGACCTGGAATGGCATCTTGTCGACCGCCCGCTTTGACCACCCTGCCTTGCCGTGGCCGGTTGCATTGGTCGTCCACCCGCGTGCGCGCCGGTTGCGGCTGCGCCTCGATCCCCAGCGCGGTGAGCTCCGCCTGACGTGTCCGCCGCGGTCGAACAAACGTTCGGCCCTGGCGTGGGCGGCAAGTCAGCGCGACTGGGTCGAGACGCAGATTTCCGCCCTGCCCCCAGGCGAGCGCATTGCACCGGGCGCGACGATTCCGTTCGATGGCAAGGAAGTCGCGCTGCGCTGGGAAGAGGATGGACCGCGAAGCGCCAGCTTCGACGGCACCACGATTTCCGC
>JBDTMR010000150.1:0-4046 GCA_039934175.1 Sphingomicrobium sp. | reverse complement strand
TCCGCCTGATCGAGCAATCGGGCTATCTCGGCATTGGTTTCCTGATGTTCCTCGAGACCATCTTTCCGCCGATTCCATCCGAAGTCATCATGCCGGTCGCCGGTCTTGCAGCAGCGCATGGCAAGCTCAATTTCTGGGGCGTTGTCGCCAGCGGCACGGCAGGCGCGATGCTCGGCAATATCGTCTGGTATCTTGCTGCCCGAGCGCTTGGAATTACGCGCCTCCAGCCGCTGATCGAGCGGTGGGGACGTTGGCTCGGCATGACCTGGGCCGAGGTTCAGCGCGCCGAAGGCTGGTTCCGCGACAATGGCACCTTTTTCGTGTTCCTTGGCCGAATGTTACCGACCGTGCGATCTTTGGTGTCGGTGCCCGCCGGGCTGCTTCGGATGCGTTTCAAGACGTTCGTGATTGCGTCAACGTTCGGTACCGCTGGCTGGACCGCGTTGCTCGCCCTCGCAGGATTGAAGCTGGGTGAGAATTACAAGGATATCGACAAGGTGATCGGACCAGCATCCAACGCGATCCTGGCGCTCCTCGCGATCGGCTATTTGTGGCGCGTGTGGACCCATCGCAAGCGCGAAAGCTAATCCATCTCGGACAGAATTTATGGAACTTTCCAGTACCGTACATCATCTTTGAAACAACCAATTCGGCATTTTAAGATCGCATTTACCGCGCCGACTGCACCCCTTCCTGGCGATCGCGGGGCGGCTTCACATCCCCACACTCGGCCGCCCCGCCTTGGTATCCTGTTGTTCAAGCCCGCGGATGGGCATGGCGATAGATGTCGAGCAGCTTGGCTGCATCGACCTCGGTATAAATTTGCGTCGATGAAAGGCTGGCATGGCCCAGCAATTCCTGGAGCGATCGCAAATCCGCGCCGCCCGCTAGCAAATGGGTCGCGAAGCTGTGGCGTAATGCGTGCGGCGTCACGCTGTCGGGCAGGCCGAGCCGGTGCCGCGCCGCTCGAACCGCGCGCCGGACCAGGTCCGGATTGAGCGGCCCGCCGCGCGCGCCAACGAACAGGGGCGACTGGCCGCTGAGCGGATATGGACAGGCGGCGGCGTAGGCCGAAATGGCTTCACGCACCGCTTCGACGACGGGCACCACACGGGTCTTGCCGCGCTTGCCAGTCACTCGAAGCACCTTGCCTATCGGCAACACGTTGCCGGTCAGCGACATCGCCTCCGCGACCCGCAAGCCGGATCCGTAGAGCAAGAGCAGGATCGCCATGTCGCGCGCGCCGACCCAGCCTTCGGTAGCATCGCCCGCATCCGCTGCAAGGGCCTGAACGTCTTCCGGGCTGGCCGGTCGCGGCAGCGTGCGCGGGCGCTTTGGAGCGCGCGTTCGGGGGAGTTGCGGCAAGGTGCCGCTGTCTTCGGCAACGAAGGTCAGAAAGGCGCGCACCGCCGACATCTCGCGCGCCGCCGACGAGGCACCGAGACCCTCCCCCCGTCGCTGGGCGAGGAAGGCGCGGAGATCCTGCGCGCTGATGTTGAGGAGTCCATAACGCCCGATTTCCTCACCCCGGTAATCACCGAGGAAATCGAGGAAGCGGTGGGCCGTTGCGATATAAGCGCGCACCGTATGCGGTGAGCGGCGGCGGTCGTGGGCGAGATGATCAGACCAGCGTGCGGCGGTCGCCCGCGCTGGATGGCCCGTCAGGCCGTCGTCATTCCCTCGATCACGCACCGGCGCATCATAGACGCGAGCGTGGCTGCGAGGAACAGCAGAAGGTCACTGGACTGTCCCTGCTCGATTTGCGGGGTGTCATGCTGTCCGATGGCGAGCAAACCGTAGGGCATCGGCGCGTGCGTTTCGAAGCGGATGAGCGATTCGGCGCGGATCGCCCCGGCGGAGTCCGCGAACAGCGGGTGGCCCCGCTCGACTGTGCGAAGCGTGACAGCGCCAAGATTGGCGATCGTTCGATCGATCACCGCGCGCGAAAATTCTCCGACGCCGACCGCGTCGGCACGGAACGCCCGTCCCCCGACGACGAAAGCCAGTGCCACCGATTCGACGCCGAGAATCGCTGGCCAGTCGCGCGTAACCACGGCAATCAATTCATCGAGATTGCGCGCGTCCATGACGGCAAGCACCGCCGCGTGGATCGTGGCGACGGCACCCGAATGATCCCTTGCAAAGGCGGCAAGGTCGGCGCGCGCGCTTTCGACCGCGCCCAACCGGTCGCGCAACCGGGCCACCGCCCGTTCTTCGAAGCCGATCACCTGCCCCATCGCGCCATGTTTAGCGCGACGGGGTTAAAAATTTGGGTTTCTCAGTGCCCGATCAAATCGTCTGGCCGGTCGCTTCCCAATCCTTCAGGAAGGACGCGATTCCGGAATCGGTCAGCGGATGCTTGAACAATTGCCAAATCACCGAGGGCGGCGCGGTCATCACGTCGGCCCCGATCTTGGCACTTTCCAGGATGTGCGCCGGGCTGCGCACGCTTGCGACGAGGATCTGGGTCGCAAAGTCGTAATTGTCGTAAATCATGCGGATGTCGCCGATCAGGTCGATTCCCAAATGACCGATATCGTCGAGTCGTCCGACGAATGGCGAGATAAAGGTTGCCCCTGCCTTGGCGGCGAGCAGCGCCTGGTTTGCCGAAAAACAAAGCGTGACATTGACCATCGTGCCGTCGCTCGACAATTTCTTGCAGGTCCGCAGGCCGTCGGGCGTCAGCGGCACCTTGATCGCAATATTATCGGCGATTTTTCTCAGTTTTTCGGCTTCCCGCATCATGCCGTCATGGTCCAGGCTGACCACTTCTGCCGAGACTGGTCCGTCGACAACGGCAACGATTTCCTTGACGACTTCGATGAAATCGCGCCCCGACTTCTTGATCAGCGACGGATTGGTCGTCACCCCGTCAAGCAGGCCGGTTTCGGCCAGCTTCTTGATGTCGTCGATCTCTGCGGTGTCGGCGAAGAATTTCATGAGCGTGGCCTGTCCTTACGGTTCAAGGGAAATTTGCTTCCCGATAGCGGCTGGGGCCAAGAAGGTCACCCGCTTTGCGGTAGGAGGCAGATCAAATGAGCGAACATATGCTGGTCAGCAAGAACGAATCGGGATGTCTGTCGATAACGCTCGCGCGGCCCGAACGGCGCAATGCGATCACCGTCTCCATGTACGCCGCCATGGCCGATGCAATCGAACGCGCCGGGCAGGATGACGAGATCCGGCTGATCACGATCGAGGGTGCGGGCGACGATTTCACTGCCGGCAACGATCTGTTCGATTTCCTGCAGGCGATGCCGCAACCGGGGTCGCAAGCCGACATCCCGGTCTGGCGCTTCCTCAGGGCGATGGCCAACAACAAGGTTCCGGTCGTTGCCGCCGTGCATGGCAATGCGGTTGGGATCGGAACGACGATGCTTCTGCATTGCGACCTTGTGCTGGTCGAGCAGGGAGCGCGGCTGGTGATGCCGTTCGTCGATCTTGGGCTGGTGCCCGAAGCGGCGAGCAGCCTGATCGTCCCGCAGCTCGCCGGACGCCGCGCCGCCGCGCGGTATCTGTTGCTCGGCGAGCCGATGGGTGCCGAGGAGGCGCTAGCCGCCGGGATCGCAAGCCACGTCGTCGAACGGGGCAAATTGGGCGAGACGCTGGATAAAGTCGTCGCAGCATTGCTTGCCAAACCCAAGGAAGCGTTACGCCAGACCCAAGCTTTGCTGCGGCAAGTATCGAGCGACGAAATCCTGGAGCGGATGAATCTCGAAAATGGTCATTTCGCAGAACGACTGGCGTCCGAAGAGGTCAAGCAGGCGATCTCGACCTTTTTTGCCGCGCGTTCGGCGAAGGGCTGATCAGGTTGCGATCCATACCCGCTTCGAGCGACTGACGCTGATCATTGGCCCCGGCAGCAGCAATAGGCTCGTCTGCTGCGAATAGGTCACCGTCAAATCCAGATAATTCGCGCCGTCTGCAGTCCCCTGAACTGGAGCCGGAATACTGAAGTTCCCAGGGCCGATACC
Source organism: Sphingomicrobium sp. (assembly GCA_039934175.1). GTDB lineage: Bacteria > Pseudomonadota > Alphaproteobacteria > Sphingomonadales > Sphingomonadaceae > Sphingomicrobium. The sequence continues at coordinate 72 of JBDTMR010000150.1, read as the reverse complement.
GTAAACCGCCTGCTGGATTCGGTCCTGGATCACTGTGTTGGTCGGCTTGGGATACAACGTCGCCGTGCGTGC
>JBDTMR010000149.1:0-4064 GCA_039934175.1 Sphingomicrobium sp. | reverse complement strand
CGATGGCGATGTCGACGAGAACGCTGCCGCGCTTCATCGTCTTTAGTTGATCGCGTGAGACCAGTTTGGGAGCGGCTGCACCCGGTACCAGGACGGCACCGATCACCAGCTCGGCTTCGCGAATAGCGTCAGCGATCGCCGACTTCGATGCGAATGCCGTCTTGATCTGGCTACCGAAGTGAAGGTCCAATTCGGCGAGCCGGTCGTTGTTGATGTCGTAGATCGTGACGTCTGCACGCTGGCCGGTTGCGATCTGCGCTGCGTTGATGCCAGCGACGCCGCCGCCAAGGATAGCGACTTTGGCCGGTGCAACGCCGGGAACGCCGCCGAGCAAAACGCCGCGTCCGCCCTGTTCCTTTTCCAGATAATGAGCGCCGCACTGGACCGACATGCGGCCCGCGACTTCGCTCATCGGCTTAAGCAGGGGCAGGGCGCCCGACCGGCTTGTCACCGTTTCATAGGCAATACAGGTCGCGCCCGACTTCATCAGCCCTTCCGCCTGCGGCTTGTCCGCCGCGAGGTGCAAATAAGTGAAAAGGATATGGCGTTTTTCGAGCATCGCGATCTCGCTCGCCTGCGGCTCCTTGACCTTGACGATCATGTCACTCCTGGCGAACACGTCGGCAGCGGTCGGAAGGATCGTCGCGCCGACCTTCTCGTAAGCCTTGTCCGAAAAGTCGATGCCTGTGCCGGCCTTGGTCTCGACGAATACTTCGTGGCCGCAAGCGACCAGTTCGGCGACGCTCGCCGGGGTCATGCCAACGCGATATTCGTGATTTTTGATTTCTTTGGGAACGCCGACGCGCATCGTTATTTAGCTCCGATTATGGAAACGTGGCGGGCCTATAGACCGATGCGACGCCGATTGCAGCGCCTTTTTGCCGGTGCTAGGGCGGCCCGCCGCTGCGTACGGGCGGGATTGGAACCAAGATGACCGCCACGACTGCCGAAGATCATTCCGTCGACCCCTCGGGCCACAGCCACGGCCCACTCGCAAAGTTGATGGTTGGCGCGATTGGCATCGTTTACGGCGATATCGGTACGTCCCCGATCTATGCGTTTCGCGAGACCTTTTCCGGTCGGCATTTGCTCGCCCCCGACGCGCTTCATATCTACGGCATTCTCAGCCTGATTTTCTGGTCGATGATGATCATCGTGACACTGAAGTACGTGTCGATCATCATGCGCGCAGACAACAAGGGCGAAGGCGGGAGCCTGGCGTTACTCGCACTGATCAATCGCTCGGCGCAGGATCGCAAGCGTTGGACCGGCGGAGTCATTTTGCTTGGCGTCTTCGCAACCGCATTGTTCTACGGCGACTCGATGATCACCCCGGCGATCTCGGTCCTGTCGGCGGTCGAGGGGCTGACCACCGTCAATGCAGGCTTCGAACGCTGGGTTATCCCGCTGGCGATCGGAATCCTGATCGGCCTGTTCGCCATTCAAAAGCGCGGAACGGCACGGGTCGGGTTGATGTTCGGTCCCATTATGTTGGTCTATTTCGCCGTGCTCGCCGTGCTGGGCGTCATTCATATCGTCGACCATCCGCAGGTGATGACCGCGATGCTGAACCCGCTCAACGCCGTTCGGTTCTTCGCCGTAGAGAAGGTCAGCGCATTCATCGCGATGGGTTCGGTCGTGCTCGCCGTTACAGGCGCCGAGGCGCTTTATGCCGACATGGGCCATTTCGGTCGCCGTCCGATCAAATACAGCTGGCTGACCTTCGTGATGCCCGCGCTGCTGGTGAATTATATGGGACAGGGGGCGATGCTGCTGTCGCTCAGCCCCGCGGACGCGATCGAGACGGTCAAGAACCCGTTCTTCTTCCTCGCGCCGGAATTTCTCCGATTGCCGCTGGTCATCCTGGCGACACTGGCGACAATCATTGCCAGCCAGGCCGTGATTTCCGGTGCGTTCTCGGTGACCCAGCAGGCGATCCAGCTAGGCTTCATTCCCCGCTTGAGGATTCTTCACACCAGCGAAACGGCGGCCGGACAGATTTACATTCCGCTGATCAATTGGGCGTTGTTGTTCATGGTCATCCTGCTTGTGCTGATGTTCCGCTCCTCGTCCAACCTGGCGGCGGCGTACGGGATCGCGGTGACCGGCGCGATGGCGATCGATACGGTGCTGATCGGCGCCGTCTTCTTCAGCTTGTGGAAATGGCCGGCGTGGAAGGCGATCCCGCTGCTCGCCATCTTCATGATGATCGACATCGCCTATTTCGGTGCCAACCTGCTCAAGGTTCCCGACGGGGGCTGGTTCCCGCTGCTGATCGGTGCAATCGCCTTCACCTTGTTGACGACGTGGGCACGCGGTCGCAAGTTGATGCTCGACCGCATGAAAGAGGCGTCGCTGCCGATCGAGGTTTTCATCAAGTCGGCGGCTAGCAGCGCGACCCGCGTGCCCGGCACAGCGGTGTTCATGACCAGCTCGGCCAAGGGCGTGCCGCACGCGCTGCTGCACAACCTCAAGCACAACAAGGTGCTTCACGAGCGCATTTTCCTCCTCACCGTGAAGATCGAGGACGTGCCTTACGTCGCGAAGGAGAGCCGGCTGGAAACCAGCGACTATGGCAATGGTTTCTTCCGGATCATCATCCGCTACGGGTTCATGGAAGAGGTCGACGTTCCGGGCGAACTCGCAGCGATCAAGACCTGCGGCGAATTGTGCAAGATGATGGACACCAGCTTCTTCCTGTCGCGGCAAACGCTGCTGGCGTCGTCAAAGCCGGGAATGGCGATCTGGCGCGAAAAATTGTTCGCTTGGATGCTCCGCAACGCGGAAAGCGCGATGGAATTCTTCAAACTGCCGACCAATCGCGTTGTCGAACTCGGGAGCCAGGTCGAAATCTGAACCTGTGGGCCGCGACGTCGTTAATGGCGCCATGGACATGCTCAATATCATTGCGCCGGCCTCGATCATCATCGGCGCGCTGCTGACCGCGTCGAATCTCGGGAACCGGATAACCGGTTTCGGTTTCATCGCCTTCACTTTGGGATCGATCGGATGGCTCGCCATGGGCGTGCTTGTCGGACCGTCCAGCCTTGTTTGGCAAAATATCGTGCTGACCGGTCTCAACGGGTTCGGCATCTGGCGCTGGCTGGGCCGTGAGCGGCAAATTGAAAAAGGCGCTGAACACGCCGCAGACGTCAGTCGCGACATCGCGCAGGGTGAAAGCCTGTTTCCTGCCTCGATTTTCGCGGGTGGCAAAGTCATCGGGCAAGACGGCGAACCGATTGCCAAGGCGGTCGAGGCCATGCTCGATTGTCGTTCGGCAAAGCCGCAATATCTCGTCATCTCCGTCGGTGGCGTCGCCGGTGCGGGGGAAACGCTTCGGCGCGTGCCGTGGAACCGCATCAAGATCACCGATGGCGAATTCTCGCTGGACTCTGATGCAAAGGGACTCGCGGGATTCGAGGAAATGGAGCGTGACTCGTGGCCCGCCCGTTAATTGTGACCGCAGAGTTAGGGGCCGCCGATCAAGCCTGGTTCGATAACCAGCGGCGTATCTATTTTCCGCCTGATCGCAATTTGTTGCACGCGCATCTGACGATGTTTCACGCCTTGCCGCCGTCGGTTGGAGAAGAGGTTCGGAACATCGTGAAACGACTGGCGGCTCGCCGGGTGCCGGGGGCGATTGTGTCCGGCCTGATCAATCTCGGTAGAGGGGTCGCCTACCGAATCGTCTCGGCGGAACTCGAAGAAATTCGCGCCGATATTGCCGACCATTTCGCGGGTTCGTTGAGCGCCCAGGATCAGACGGGGTGGCGTCCGCACATCACGATCCAGAACAAGGTCGAGCCGAACGAAGCGCGCAAGCTATTCGATAATCTGGCGGCCGGTTTCAAATCGCGCCCAGTCACAATCTATGGACTTGCTCTTCACGCCTACGACGGCGGACCATGGATCACGCTTGGCAAGTGGCCGTTTCGTTTTTAGGTCATATCGCCAATGCCATCGCAACTGATGTCGAATGCGGCGAGGCCGGCTTCGAGTACCGACGCCATCATCGGCATTTCCATCATTTCGTCGGCGAGGTTCTTTTCCTCGCCTGCCGCCTC
>JBDTMR010000148.1:0-4066 GCA_039934175.1 Sphingomicrobium sp. | reverse complement strand
AAGCATGACTTTCGGGGAAGCGGCGAGAATGCGACCGATCAAGGCCCTTGTCCTCTCGCCGGTGGAGAGGTGATCAACCCGACGGTCCGCCAAAGGCTGCAATTCGAGTAGCTCAAGAATCTGCGGGATTTTCGCTTCGTCCGGCGCGCCGCCCAACGTTATGATGTCCCGAACTGAAAGTGGCCAGACCAGTTCGCGCGACGCGGGCAGAAAACCCACCAAACGTGCGCGCCTCCCCGGCGATGCCAATCCGAGTTCTTCACTACTGACGATGACGACACCTTCGCAGTCATCGACCTGAGCAAGCGACCGAAGCAGGCTGGTCTTGCCTCCACCATTGGGTCCGACCAACGCCACCATTTCGCCGGGTGCGAATTCAAGGTTCGTCGGCAGCAGACGACCTTCTATTGCGATGTTCGCTGCGGAAAGGAGTGACGTCATGCCGCCAGTCTCCGCCGCATCGACAGGACGAGCGCGATGAACAAGGGCGTTCCGGCCAAGGTCGTGAGGACGCCAACCGGGAGCGCGCGATCCAAAGGGATATTGCGCGCGATAAGATCGGCCAAGAGCACGAGTCCTGCCCCGATCAGACCCGCCGGGATCATCGCCTTGCCCGGGTGGCCGCGCGTCATCCGCCGCGCCAGCACCGGCGCGATCAATCCGACGAAGCCTACTGCGCCGCACACAGAGACGCAGGCACCGACGGCAATCGCGGTACAGGCGATGACTTCGATGGCCAGCTTCCTCGGTCGCAATCCGAGTGACGCGGCAACATCTTCACCCAGCACAAGCATGTCGAGGGCCTCGCGCCGGCGCAGCAGGAACGCCAAAGCGATGGCCGCGGGGATGAGCGCGGCGGCGGCCTGCTGCAGGCTTCGGTCGGTGAAATTGCCCATCAGCCAGTCGAAACTGTCGTAAAAAGCGAAAGGCGATGGGGCGAGAGCGAGCAGAAGACTTGTCGCGGCACCCGCCGCAAGCGAAACGGCCAGCCCCGCCAGCAACAGCGAAGCTGGCTCGGCCCGGCGACCGGCCAGAACGAGCAATATCGCCAGGGCGCACCCTGCACCGATAGCCCCCGATGCTGCCATCACCAATGGTTGGGAAAAGCCGAGCCAATAAGCCGCAAAGACGGCGCCCAGGGCCGCACCGCTGCTCGATCCGGTGATGTCGGGCGAGGCAAGCGGATTGGCGAACAAAGCTTGCAGCGCTGCCCCGCTGATCCCCAGCGTCGCGCCATAACCAAGCGCAAGAAGGGTTCTGGGCAGTCGCAATTCGATCAGCAGGGATTGTGCAAGCGGCGGATCGATGTTGGCAATGTCGCGAAGCGCCGACCACGGCAGCAGAAGATGCGCCACGGCCAACAAGAGCAGACCAATAGCGACCGCGGCGCGGTTCACTGCGTCGCCCGCTTCAGTCGTTCGATTTCGGCCACCATCAGTGGTCCCGCACAGGTCCAGACCCGACCGTCGGTCACCTCAGTACGTTTCGCGAGGTGCCGGACAATCGGATGATCGAACCATCCCTGACCCGCCGACATCTGACCGGAACGATAATCGGATCGCAACAATATGGCGGGTGGCGCAGTGAGCAGGGTTTCCAGTGTAACCTTGCCGCCGGGGAGCTGACGCTGCGACAGGCCTGCGAGGCGCATCCATTCCTTCACGGCACTCCAGGCGCCCACGCTGGTACCGCCGCCCGAGACCAACATTGTGTCGGTTGATTTCGCGGGCGAGGTTGCGCGAAGGTGAGCGATTTGCCGGAGGAGAGGCTCCGCCCGGCTTGCATCGCCCAGAGCGGCGGCCACCGAACGCAGATTGGCCTCGACCGTTGCGATATCGGTCGGTGCTGGAAGATCGAGCGTTCGAATGCCGAGGCGGCGGGCGATCAACGCCGTCGATTTTCCGCTTCCGCCCATCGTCAGTAGCCAGCTCGGTCGGGTGCCGACAATCGTTTCCAGGGATCCGCGGTTGGCCGGATAATGTCGCGCCTTTCGCCATAGTGTCGATTCGAGCGGGTCCTGGGCGAGGCGGGTTACGCTCGCAATCTCGTCGGGACGGGCGAGCATCAAGAGATACTCGTCCGCGCACAGGTTCACCGAGGCGATCTTGAGCGCGTTAGCGATCGAAATTGATGCGAAGCCCGGCAAGGATGCTCCTTCCTTCGGTGCGATAGCCCACGACGTCCTGATATCGGACATCGAAGGCATTGGCGACGCGGGCATGAAGCGCGACGCGCGGATCGACGCGGTAGGCGATACGCGCGCCCGCCAGCCAATATGTCGACAAGGTAACGTCAGCGGCAGGATATTGGTCGAAGTCGATGTCGCGGCGGTTGCCGACGTAGGCGATCGATGCACCGTAGGCGAATTTGCCGAACGTGCCGTCGGCGGTAACCGAGCCGCTGTGCCGAGGCCGTCGAGCCTCGCGAATGTGCCCGACGAACGTCGGCTGGTTGGCGTCGAGAAAGGCGTAGGCTGCCGTGAGGTTCAGCCACGTCGCCGGAGCCCATGACGCTTCGAATTCGACGCCGTTCCGACGGCTGCTGCCGGACGCATTGGCTGTCGAGCTGAGGAAACTGTCGGGGTCGTAAGTGTCGACGATCTCGTCCTTGAGGCTTTGGCGATAGCCGATCAGCGTGACCGACCAATTGTTCCGGGCAAGCCGCGCACTGGCTTCCCAACCGCGCGATCGCTCCGCACGTAGATCGGGATTTCCTGCGAAATTGCCGGGGAAAAAGCCGTAAAGATCGAAGAAGCTAGGCTGGGCGATACCTTCGGCGAACGCGACGCCGAGAGTCAGTGGCTCGACTGGCTTGACGTTGAGCGCAGCGCGCACGCTGGTGGCGTCGCGAAAGCGATTGAAGGCGTCGCGGCGCACGGCGAAATCGGCGGTGACACGGTTGGCATATTCGGCGCGCCATTCGCCGGTCAGCGAGCGATGCTCGCGGCTGCGATCCTGCCGCGTGAACCCACCGAACGCTGTATCGTCGGCTCTGAACGTCTCACGCTCAAAGCCAGCGGCGAGGGCCAGGCGATGATCGATGGCGCCGGTCGCGAAACGGCGATTGAGCTGACCGTCGACGTTGAACCGTGAACCGCGCGTGATATTTTGCTCGGCACCCGCCAGCAGATTTTGGTTTTGCGAGCCGAGTCCGGATGCGGAAAAGTTGCCCGACCAAATGCTGTCGGCGGTTCCAAGTGCCACGGCGAGGCGACCAGCGCTTAGGCGGTTGCGGCTTTCGTCGCGGGTATCGGCGCGCAGGAAGGTGAACGGGTCGAAGCCGTCAAATTCGCTTCGTCCCGACAGATGGAAGCCGTTAAGCGTCAGTTTGATCGCGGGCGCGGCTTGCCAGCCGACCAGACCGCGGATTGATGTGTTGCGGAAGCCGTCGCGGTCTCCGCTGCCATCGAAACTGTCGATCCCAGTCGCACTTTGATGCCCGAACGAAACGGTCGTTCCAATATTTCCGCCAGCAAGCGAGGCGGTTCCTTGCGCGCGACCGAAACCGGACGAGCCGGCCTCCGCGCCCACCGAGAGACGATTGCCATTCACCGCCGTGCCGTCGACAGCGACGACACCGCCAATCGCTTCGGAACCCCAAAGCGCCGATTGCGGTCCGCGAATGAGCGCAATTCGGCCGGCCAGATCGGCGTTGAGCAATTCGAAGCGCGGTGCGTTGCCAGCGGCAGGATCGTTGGCGCGAATGCCGTCGACGAACAACAAGGTGTGATTGGCCTCGCCGCCGCGGATCCTGACCTCGGTCAACGACCCGGCGGGGCCGCTGGTCGATACCGACACCGAAGGCGCGAGGCGAAGGTAATCGACCACATTCGGCGCGCCGAGGCGATCGATCGCAGGCTCGTCGAAAACGGTCGCTGCGGCAGCGGGCTCACCGCCAGGCAATCGCGAGGCGGTAATGACGATTTCAGTATCGGATTGGCCATAGTTGGCCGGGACTGAGTCCACGCGTTTCTCTCCTTCATGACAGTCGTCACAGAGGAGATGCGCCACCACGGCCATCCCACGCCCCGCCGCTGGACCCGGCAACGAGAACGGACGACAGCGCG
>JBDTMR010000147.1:0-4103 GCA_039934175.1 Sphingomicrobium sp. | reverse complement strand
ACCACCCCGTCGATATCGAACGGCAGGTCGGCGCGTTCCTGTTCGATCTGGCGATAATGGGCTAGCGCGTGATCGACGCTCCCGACCCGGACCAGCAGGTCACTGACCGGGATTCCAAAGCTAGCAATGGTCGCCATTGCCTCTTGCTGGGTTTCACCAAGCGGCGCGCTGATCTCGCCCCAGCCATGGGCGAGGAAGCGCAGCGGGCGCGCCGCAGTGACGTTGGCATCCTTCTGCCGGAGCGATCCCGCCGCCGCGTTGCGCGGGTTGGCGAAAATCTTGCCCTCCGCTGCTACTTGCCGTTCATTCAAGGCCGCGAAGTCGGTCTTCGCCATATAGACCTCGCCGCGCACTTCCAGCACGGATGGCGCGCCGTGGATCTCCTGCGGAATATCGGAAATCGTACGGACATTGATGGTGACAACTTCGCCCACCGCCCCATCGCCTCGCGTTGCCGCCAAGACAAGCGAGCCCCCTTCGTAACGCAGCGAGCAGCTCAATCCGTCGATCTTCGGTTCGGCGGTCAGGGCGACTCCAGCGTCGCCGGGCAACGATAGGAACCGCCGCACCCGCGCGACGAACTCGGTGACGTCTTCGTCGCTGAACGCATTGTCGAGGCTGAGCATCGGCTTGGCATGGGTGACCTTGGCAAGTCCGGTTGCGGCCGGGGTCGCACCCAGTCGCTGCGACGGACTGTCCGGCCTGATCAGCTCGGGAAAGGCCTCTTCCAACGCCCGATTTTCGCGGACAAGCGCGTCATAATCGGCATCCGAAATCTCGGGCTCGTCCTTGTCATGATAGAGCCGGTCATGACGAGCGATTTCCTTCGCCAACCGCATCAGCCGATTGGCGACATCGGCCTCTTTCAGCGACTTAGGATCACTCAACGCAAGCTCTCGGCGAGCAGATTTTCGAGGCTTGCCCAGCTCCGCTCGGCGGCAAGCGCGTTGTAGCGGACGCCGTCGATCTGCAAGTCGGACGCATTCGGGTTGGTGAAGCCGTGGGCGACATGGCCATAGGCGTGGATTTGCCAGTCGCAGCCTGCCGCCGTCAGTTCCTTGCCAAGCGCGACGACATCGTCGGGCGGCACCATCGGGTCGTCCCAGCCGTGAAAGGCGGCGACCTTGGCAATAATCTTGTTGGCGGGCAGGCCGGGCGCCTTGAACAGGCCATGAAAACTCGCCGCCGTCTGGAATTCCGCCCCTGATCGCGCCAGGTCGAGCGCGCACAATCCGCCGAAGCAATAGCCGATCACCGCGACCTTGGCCGCATCGACTTCCGGCTGTTCCTTGGCGAGATCGAGCACGCCGACCATCCGGTCGCGCAAGCTCGCACGGTCGCCGAGCAACCGATTCATCTCGCTGAACATTACATCACGCTGGCTGCCGCGAAACTCGGTCCCGAACAGGTCGGCAACCAGCGCATTAAAGCCCAGCGCGACCAACCGTTCGGCAAAGCCGATCTCGAGGTCGCTGACGCCCATCACGGTCGGGACGATGACCACACACGGCCGCGCCGTCCCGCTGCCATCGGTGACCATGACATGGCCCAGCGTTTCGCCGTTGAACGTTTGCCCAATGTCGCGGGTCACGGTCATGCTGCCTCCAGTAATCGCGCTGCTTGGGCGCGGGCTTCGTCGGTGATGTCGGCGCCCGAAAGCATCCGCGCGATTTCCTCGCGGCGCTCGTCGTCGGACAGGCGGCGCACGGTGGTGCGGGTGCCGTCCGGCCCATGCGCCTTTTCGATTCGATAATGATGCGCGGCGCGGGCCGCGACTTGAGGGCTGTGGGTGACGACCAGCAACTGGCTGCCTTCGGCCAATCGGGCTAGCCGTTCGCCTATCGCGCTTGCCACCGCACCGCCGACGCCGCGATCGATTTCGTCGAAGATCATCGTCGCCGCACCCCCTTCTTCTGCAAGCGCGACCTTGAGCGCCAGGATGAAGCGCGACAATTCGCCGCCCGATGCAATCTTGGTCAGCGCCCCGAATGGCGCACCGGGGTTGGTCGACACCTCGAATTCGACGCGATCGACGCCGGCTGGTCCGACCTCCGCAACCGCCATCGCCGTGCGGAACCGCGCGGCATCGAGCTTGAGCGGGGCAAGCTCGCCCGCCACCGCCGCATCGAGCCGCACCGCAGCCGCGCGGCGTGCTTCAGTCAGGGCGTTGGCTGTTCCGCGATACTCTACCTTGGCCAGCACAAGCGCACGTTCGAGCGCCGCAATCGCTTCCTCGCCATTGTCGATTGCCGCGCGCCGGGCGCGCAGATCGTCGAGCAGGCCGGGAAGCTGGTCGGGCTCGACGCGGTGCTTGCGGGCCAGGCCGCGGATGTCGAACAACCGGGCCTCGGCCTCATCCAGGTCGACCGGCGAATGGGCCAGCGTGCGCTGCGCCTGTTCGATCTTTTCCCCGGCCTCCGCAGCTTCGATAATCGCACGGTCGGTGGCGGCCAGCGCTTCGGCGAGCAGCGGGTGAGCATCGTGGATCCGCTCCAGCCGACGCGCCGCCTGGCGAAGCTGCGACAGCCCGCCGTCGGAACCGGTAAAATGCGGGCCGAGCGCGGCCAGATCGTCCTCGACCCGCGCCGCCGCCTTCATCTGCATCCGCGCATCGGCGAGCTTCTCTTCCTCGCCAACCTCGACCCCGAGCCTGTCGATCTCCTCGATCGAAAAGTCGAGCCATTCGCGGTCCCGGTCGGCATCCACCAGCGCCTGCCGTCGCTCGGCCAATTGGGTTTCCACCTCGCTAAGCTTGGCCCAAGCCAGAGCGGTCGGCCTACCATCGATCCTCCCGAACGAATCGAGCAGTACGCGGTGGCCCTTGGGGTTGAGCAGCCCGCGGTCGTCATGCTGGCCGTGAATTTCGATGAGCCCGCCGGACAGGTCGCGCAGCATCGTGGCGGGTACGCTGGCACCGCCGGCAAAAGCACGGCTGCCGCCATCGGCCTTCAAGGTCCGGCGAACGATCAACGGTTCGCCGGCCTCGCGTTCGATGCCTTGTTCGTGGAGCAGTGCGAAGGCGGGATGGTCCGCTGGCAATTCAAACGTCGCACCGACTGCGGCCTGCGCTTCGCCCGCCCGGACCAGTCCGGTATCGGCGCGCATGCCGAGCGCAAGGCCAAGACTGTCGAGCAGGATCGATTTGCCCGCTCCAGTCTCCCCGGTGAGAACGCCAAGACCCAGCTCGAACTCAAGCTCGAGCCGGTCGATCAGGACGACATTGTGGATCGAGAGCTGCCGCAGCACGGGCCCGCAGCCGCCCCGCTTAGCCCTGGGGCGCCGCCGGCGCGTGACGCTGGATCAGCTTGTAGCTGCGCTCATACCATTCGCTGCCCGGGTAGTTGGCGCCGAGGACTGCCGCAGCCTTCTGCGCCTCCGCAGGAATGCCGAGCGCGAGGTAGGATTCGACCAGTCGCTCAAGCGCCTCGGGGGTGTGGCTGGTGGTCTGATATTTGTCGATCACCGTGCGGAACCTCATCGTCGCGGCGAGCCACTTGCCCTGACGCTGGTAGAAACGACCAACTTCCATTTCCTTGCCTGCAAGATGGTCGTTGATCAGGTCCATCTTCAGCCGCGCGTCGGCCGCATAACGCGTATTGGGATAACGGCGGGTCAGCTCGCCGAACGAATCGGCGGCCTGCTGCGTGATCTTCTGGTCGCGGTTCACGTCCTCGATCTGCTGATAGTAAGACATGGCGATCAGATAATTGGCGTAGGGCGCATCCTTGTTGCCCGGGTGGATCGTCAGGAATCGACGGGCCGAACTGATCGTAGCCGGGTAGCGTTGGCCCATATAATAAGAGAAAGCGCTCATCAGCTGCGCCCGGCGCGCCCACACCGAGTAAGGATGCTGACGCTCGACCTCGTCGAACATCTTTGCGGCAAGAATGTAATTGCCCTGGTCGAGATATTTCTTCGCCAGCGCGTACAACGTGTTCACGTCGCGGGCGATATATTGCGTGTCCCCGGCCTTATCCTTGTTGCGTGCGCAACCGGCGGTCGGGAGGATGAGAGCGGCCGCGATGAGCGGGAATATGATCCGGGGATACGTCGACATGGCGAACCTTCTAGCGTGGGGCTGGCATGAGGCCAAGCGCCGAGAT
>JBDTMR010000146.1:0-4146 GCA_039934175.1 Sphingomicrobium sp. | reverse complement strand
GCGCGCCGGTCATCACCAGAGCGATGACGACGTCGAGCGCGGCGCCGATCGCCATCGCCCAGGCGAGCAATGCGAACAACGGCAGCTCGCGAACCTTGGGCCGGGCCTGATAGACATTCGACACCGATGCGCCGAGCATTCCCACCAACGTCCAGCCGATTCCGATTGCCAGCATCCTTCCGTCGAGCGCGGGATTGTCGCGATATTCGTGGAGAAAGAGCAGCCCGATCCCCGCCGCCGCAATTGCGCTTGCGCCAAGGAAGCGGGCATCGGGCTTCTGGCCGAGCATCCACCAGGCGAGCAGGGCATTGGGCACCATCAGCAAGGCGAAGACGGTGGCAACGAGGCCCGATGTGATGAAATGTTCAGCCATGTAGACCGCGTTGAAGTTGATCGTAAATTGCGCGATCCCGATCAGCGCAGCGGCGCCGATCAGGCGACGGTCGGGGCGCAGGCGGTCACCATTCCATCGGGCGACGGCGAACATCGCCATTGCCGCCAGCACGAAGCGATAGGACACCGACCATTGGGCCGGTACCGTGCCGAGCTGGTCGCGAATGACGATCCAGGTCGACCCCCAGATGGCGGTGAAAATGATGAAGGGGAAAAGGATTCCTTGAGCGCGCCCCGTAGTCTTCATCATAAAGCGCGGATCGCCTGCGCGAGGGCTGCGACGGCGTCCATGTCCTGATCCCAGCTGGTGACCAGCCGAACTTCGCCGGGTGCCCAGTCGTAAAAGTCGAATCCTTGCGCGCGGAGCGCGGCAGCTTCCAGCGGCGCCATCCGGACAAATAATTCGTTGGCTTCGACCGGGTAGACCAGACGCTGCGGGCCGCACGCATCGGCCAGCGCGGTAGCGGCGGCATTGGCGGCGCTGGCATTGGCGCGCCAGATGTCGCCGTCGAGCATCGCGAGAATCTGGGCGGCGGCGTAGCGGCCCTTGCTCATCAGATGGCCGGAACGCTTGCGCAGTCGTTTGACGGTCTCGACCATGCCCGGCTTGAAGAAAATCAGCGCCTCGGCATTTATTCCGCCATTCTTGACGAAGCCGAAACTGAGCGCGTCGACACCCGCGCGCCACGTCAAATCGGCAGGGCTGGCGCCGGTCGAGACGACCGCATTGGCAAAGCGCGCGCCGTCGAGATGGAAGCCAAGCCCGCGCTGTTGGCAAAAGGCGCCGAGTGCGGCAGTTTCGTCGGGCGAGTAGGCAAGACCATATTCGGTGGCGTTGGTGACGCTGAGCGCGGCGGGTTGGACCTGGTGGACGTCGGCGCGAAGTCGGGCGCAGGCGGCGTTCGCGGCCTCAACCGTGACCTTTGCGCCCGGACCATCGAGCAGCATCAATTTGGCACCGTGGGTAAAGAACCCCGGCGCGCCAGCCTCGTCATTTTCGATATGGGCGTCGCGGTGGCACAGGATCGCGCCGGACGGCGGACACATGGCGGCCAAGGCAAGGCAATTGGCGGCAGTTCCGGTCGTGACCCAAATTGCCTCAACGGGAGTTTCGAACAATTCGGAGAAAGCGCCGTCGAGCTGCGCGCTCCACGCGTCGCCGTCATACGCCGTGTCGAGCTGGTTCGTCTCAACCAGCGCGGCAAGCACGTCCGGATGAGCCGCGGCGGCATTGTCGGAAAAGAAGCGCATCGCGAAACGGCATAGGGCGGCAGCCGTCGCCGTCAATCGCTTATCGCCTGATACGAAAGGGGTGCGTGAAAAGAGGCCCGGCGCCAAAGCGCCGGACCCCCATCATACGCCATACAGGTGCTTAGAGCTTGTTCGAGACGTTGTTGAACGTATCGCCCAGCTTGGTGCCGATGCTGGTCATCGCGGTAATCGCGGCGACCGCAATCAAAGCGGCAATCAAACCATATTCGATGGCCGTGGCACCACGTTCGTCACGGATCAGATTGAATAGACGACGCATGATCAGTCCCCTTTCATTGGGACAATCATGGTGCGCCAATTCGGTTAACAAATTCCTGCTATCGCGACGAATGATATCGAGCCTGTGTTGATAGGCGTTTAGAGCTTGTTCGAAGCGTTGTTGAAGGTGCTACCGAGCTTCGTTCCGACGCTGGTCAGCGCAGTGATCGCAGCAACAGCGATCAGCGCAGCGATCAGGCCATATTCGATGGCGGTCGCGCCGCGCTCGTCGCGCAAAAGATTCCAGTAACGACGCATTTTTACATCCCCTTGGTTCGACCCAATTAAATAGCCGCGCGAAGGTAAAGAAAGTCTTGCCCGAACCGCTGCCAGCGACAGGCGCTCGCCGAAGCGTTCGATTAACCGGATCAGGATGCCAATTGCGGGCAATCCGCGTTTCCCAAATTGCATCGCCACGTGGGCAATGGAATTTGGGAAATGGTGCTGCCGGTGAGGATTGAACTCACGACCTCAGCCTTACCAAGGATGCGCTCTACCACTGAGCTACGGCAGCATGTCGGATGGACGGGCGCGCCTATGGCCGCTCGCTTGGCGCTCGTCAAGCGCTTGGCGCGCGGCTTGGATGGGTTTAGGCCAAGTGTCATGGCAAAGATCGACAAGGAACGCGAAGAACGGCTCGCCGCGGCGCTGCGCGAGAACTTGCGCAAGCGAAAGGCGCAGGCGCGCGAGAACGAGCCTTCGTCCAGCGATGCGGTCGCGCCGGACGACTAGGAAGCCGCGCCCATCGTGAAGGCATTGAGCTTGTTGCCGTCGGGATCGCGGAAATAGCCGGCATAGAATCCGCCGCCGCGATCGCCCGGCGCACCTTCATCGGTTCCACCATTGGCAAGCGCGATGTCATAGAGCCGCTGGACCTGGTCATGGTCCTTGGCTTCGAACGCGACCATGACGCCATTGCCAACCGTCGCTCTCTGGCCGTCAAACGGCGTCGTGATGCCGATCCCGGCACCGCCGTTCGGCGCGCCCCAGGCAATGAATTGCTCATTCTCCATCATCCGGCCAATCCCGAGCTCAGCGCATAGCGCATCATAGAATTTCGCTGCAGTTCCCCGGTCGTTCGTGCCGAGCGTCACATAGCCGATCATGTCGCTTCCCCTTCGAGTCGAGAAGTGAGAACATAATACGAACAAATGCTCCGGTCAAAGCGGCGCGCACTGATCCTTGAGCCATTCGAGATCGCTTCCCGAAAGCTGCGGCCCGATCTTCGCCAGCACTTCGACATGGTAATCGTCGAGCCACGCCTTTTCCTTTGCCGAGAGCATGTCGCGAACGATCAGGCGCTTCTCGATCGGGACGAAAGTCAGCGTTTCGAAGCCGAGCATTTCCTTTTCGGCGCCCTCGACCTTTTTCTCGACGACGAGCACCAGATTTTCGATCCGGATGCCGAATTCGCTGGCCTTGTAATAGCCCGGCTCGTTGGAAAGGATCATCCCAGCGCGCAACGGCTCGTCGCCGCCCGACTGGCTCGACCCGACCGGCGAGATGCGCTGCGGCCCTTCGTGGACCGAGAGGAAGCTGCCGACGCCGTGGCCGGTGCCATGAGCGTAATCGACCCCCGCCTCCCACAATGGCCGCCGCGCGAAACTGTCGAGCTGGCTGCCCCGTGTCCCCTTGGGAAATAATGCGGTGGCGATCGCGATATGGCCCTGAAGCACGCGGGTGAAACGATCGCGCATTTCGTCGGTCGGTTCGCCGATCGGCACGGTGCGGGTGATGTCGGTGGTGCCGTCCTGATACTGGCCGCCCGAATCGACGAGATAGAGCGTGCCCGGCTTGAACGGCAGGTTCGATTCCGCGGTGCCCTTATAATGGGGCAGCGCGCCATTGGGTCCGTAGGCCGAAATCGTATCGAAGCTGAGATCCTTGAGGTCGCCATGCTCCTTGCGCAGGCCTTCGAGCTTGTCGGCGGCAACCATTTCGTCGAGGTCGCCCCTAGGTGCTTCGTCTTCGACCCATTTGAGGAACCGCGACACCGCCGCGCCGTCGCGGGCCTGGGCGGCCCGATGGCCCGCGATTTCCGATTCGTTCTTGATCGCGCGCGGCAGGACGGTGGGATCGCGGCGCTTGAAGACGCGCGCGCCGCCTTCTTCCAACGCCTGGCCGATGGCGGCTACGGATAATTCAGGATCGACGACGACGAGCTTGCCCGACAGGGATTTGAGAAAATCCTCGAACGCCTCGCGCTCATGCAGGCGAACGCCA
>JBDTMR010000145.1:0-4173 GCA_039934175.1 Sphingomicrobium sp. | reverse complement strand
GCCGCCCTCGCGGCGCGCCAGTGAAGGAAGGAAAAGGGGAAATGTCCAACCGTTATTCGATTGATCGCCGCGACAAGAAAATTGCCGGCGTCTGCTCGACCATGGGCGATGTGTTCAACATCGACCCGACCATCCTTCGCATCGGCATGGTTGCCGTCGCGGTGCTGGTCTCGTGGAAGCTGGCGCTGATCACTTATGTCGCGATGTCCATCTATTTCGGTGCTCAGCGCAAGAAAGCGAACGCCCGCGGCGAACGGCCGAGCGAGTTCGAACGCATGGCCGAAAAGGGCAAGGGACGCACCTCGATCCACGATTTGCGCACCACGCTGGATGCGACCGACCGTCGGTTAATGGCGATCGACCATCATCTCGCATCGCAGCAGGACCATGACCTGGCCCGCGAAATCGAAGCGCTTCGGGAGGACAAATGATGACCGACCCCCTCTCCACCGGCCTGATGGCTGCCTCGATCCTGATCGCCGTCTCGATTGCCGCGATGGTGATGCTCAAGGGCTGGCAGGGCTGGCTCGACCTC
This sequence comes from Sphingomicrobium sp., assembly GCA_039934175.1. GTDB lineage: Bacteria > Pseudomonadota > Alphaproteobacteria > Sphingomonadales > Sphingomonadaceae > Sphingomicrobium. The sequence continues at coordinate 3,638 of JBDTMR010000145.1, read as the reverse complement.
AAGCGGATGGAATTGACCGGCCCGCGCGACGACTCTCCGTTCCCCGCGGCCGGTAACAGGATCGAGCTTGCCGATCTTCGTGAACGAGTGCGCAAGCTGGAAGCGATTGCCGCCGGAATCGATATCTAGCGCGCAAGTGAAAAGACCCCGCGCGGTGCTTTCCCCGAGGCACCGCCCCCGCGAAGCGGCCCGGTGCACCACGCCGGGCCGCTTTTTCGTTCGCGGCGATGGGCCGTCAGAATGCGAAACGAGCGCCGACGCGAATGTCGCGGCCGGGTAGCGGAGCATAATCCTTGAGCAGGCTGGTCGAGCGCCGCGCCTCGGCATCGAGCAGATTGTTGCCGTTGAGCGAAAGCGTCAGTTCGGGACGCGCGGCGAGCGGCTTCCAGTCGAGCGAGGCATTGAGCAACGTGTAGCCCGGCGTATTCGTCTCGAGGTCCGCAGTCCGGTTGTGCGCAAAGGCACGTTCCAGTTCCACGCGACCACGCAGCGCGCTGTGTTCGCCCTCAAGCGCCGCCTGGATCCGCAGCGGCGGGATCAGCGGGGCGGGACCGACGTTGCGGATCGTCGCGCGAACGCCGTCGGCGATAACCTCGCCCTTCCAGCGAATTCCGGCCACCTCGCCAAACGGCGCCGACACGTCGAATTCGAAACCCGAATAGGTCGCCTGGCCCTGACGGAAGGCATAAACCGGCAGATCGTCGACCGCCGCGCCGGTGTAAGTCTGATAGATGAAGTTCGAAAAACGGCTGGTGTAGATCGTCAGCCCCATTTCGACCGGGCCCGAATGCCGCAGGCTGATTTCGCCGCCGATGCTTTTTTCGGCCGACAGATCGGGGTCGCCTACCTCGAAGCTGGCGGTTCCGCCGTGCGGTCCGTTGGAGAATAGTTCATCGATCGAAGGTGCCCGGACCGAGCGAGCAAGATTGGCACCGATTTTCCATTCCGGGGCAATCGCGTAGCTCCCGCCAAGCGAAAGTGAGAGCGTGTTGAAGCGTCGGGTCAGATCGGGATTGCCGAGGTCGCTATCGGCCTCAGCGCTAAGGACATTGCGTTCGAAGCGAGCGCCAGCTTCAATCCGCCATGGGCCGGTTTCGATATGCTGGAGCGTGAACAGGCCGGATTGCCGCCGAGCACTGCGCGGCAGATATTTTTCATCGCCTTCGACGCGTTCCTTCTTGTCGAGATATTGCATCCCCGACTGACCGCCCCAACCATTCGAATCGTGCTGGACCAGGTCGACCCGACCTTCGCCGCCCTTGGCGAAGAAGCTGCTCCCGACGCTGCCATCCTCGGCCAGTTCGTCATGGTGGTAATCGGCCAGCGCACCGCGAAGCCTAATTTGCTTGAAGAACCCGACAATCGGGATTTCGGCGCGGGCGTCATAGCGGGTCTGCGCCATGTCGATCCGTACCGACTCCGCCTCGACCGCCGGGTCGAGCGAATAGCGGATAGGGACCCCGTAGAGTGCCGTCTTGCGGCTCACCGAAAAGCCGGCGTTGAGCGGACCATCGACCCAGGCGCCGCCGCCGGCGATCTCGAAATTCCTGCCCGCGCTGTCGGGCAATTTGCCGTTCAGATCGGCCAGGGCGCGGATGTCGGGATCGGCGCTTGCTGCGGCCTGACGCCGCAGCGGCGCCGACAGCATGTAGGTGCCGGTGTCGACATCGTCATTCTTCGACCAGCTGACGTCGCCGTGAAAAACCAATTGTCCCGGCCCGGCCACGTCGATTGCGCCGTCGAGGAGTTTTTCATTGGCCGCCGAGCCGTAGGTCGCATCGGCCTTGATCGCGACGAAATTGGGCTGGCGGCGGGGAATTCGGCTGTCGTTGACGTTCACTACGCCGCCAATGGCCGACGATCCGAAGACCAAGGCGGCGGGGCCATGGACGATCTCGATGCTGTCGGCGGTCAGCGGGCTGATCGCGACGGGATGATCGGTGCTGGACGTCGAAACATCCAGGCTGCCGATGCCGTCGGCGAGAATGCGAATGCGCTCGCCCGACTGACCACGCAGAATCGGCCGCGATGCGTTGGGGCCGGATCCGCTCGCCGATACGCCGGGCTGCGAGGCAAGTGTCTCACCGATGGTCGGACGCACGTCGTCCGCCAATTGTGCCCCGCTGATGACCGCGACATTGCCAAGGATATCGTCGGTGCGCCGCCGGGTCCCGGTGACGACGATCGCTTCTTCCCTGGCGTCGGCGGGCGCCGCGGCATCGGAATCGGTTGGCGTGGCCGCGGCCTGGTCCACCCGTTGCGTCCAAGCCGTGCTCGGAACGATGAATGTCGCAGCGGCGGCCAGCAAGAGGGTCTTTGCGGTCATGGGGTGTCTCAGGCATTAGGGATAAGAAGCGACGCCTTCCTATCATCAGATGATACAACATCGCCAGCATTGGAAACTTCCATTGGCCGCACTCCATAGGCCGTTGGTCGATGATTGGCGGCACACGCTGCCTTGACGGCGACTGACTGGCCTCTATCCCTTGGCGCATGGGCGCTGGGCATCAACATCACGGACCGGGCGGTCATCATCATGATGCGCCCACGGATTACAGCCGTGCCTTCATCATCGGGATCGCGCTCAACCTGGGGTTTGTTGTGGTCGAGGGTGGCTATGGCTTTGCCGCCAACTCGATGGCCTTGCTCGCCGATGCCGGTCACAATCTCAGCGATGTGCTGGGGCTGGTCGTCGCGTTTGTCGGTGCAAAAATGGTCAAGCGGCGGCCAAGCCCGCGGTTTACCTATGGCCTCAAGAAAAGCTCGATCCTCGCGGCGCTGGTCAATGCCTTGCTGTTGCTTGTTGCCGTCGGCGGGATCGGGGCGGAAGCCCTCCGGCGACTGATCGAGCCCGAAGCGTCGAACGGCGGGCTGGTCATGGCGGTCGCCGGAGCGGGGATCGTGGTGAATTTCGTGACCGCAATGCTATTCTCCAGCGGTCGCAAGGGGGACATCAATATTCGCGGTGCCTATCTTCACATGATGGCAGATGCGGTCGTGTCGGCCGGGGTCGTCGTGGCCGGCTTCCTGATCATGAAGACGGGGGCGCAGTGGATCGATCCGATCACCAGCCTGATCGTCGCCGCGATCATCCTGTGGGGAACGTGGGGGTTGCTGGTCGAATCGACCTCAATGACGCTTGCCGGGACTCCGCGGGGCATCGATCCGATGCTGGTCGGAAACGCGCTCGATCGCTTGCCGGGAGTGAAAAAGACGCACCATCTCCACATCTGGTCCCTGTCCACGACTGAAACCGCCATGACGGTGCACATCAAGGTGGAGGAAGGTGTCGACCGCGATATTATCCTGCGCCAGGCCAATGCCTATGTGCACGAGATGTTCGGGATCGATCATTCGACCATTCAGGTCGAGCATGCCGAACACGAAGGGCGCGGCTGCGATCACTGCTGATGGCAAAAAGTAAGCCCCGGTTACCGAAGTAACCGGGGCTCCATGGTTCGCATCCGAAGATTTGAACCACGCCATTACAACGGCCCGATCCCGGATCGGTTCCGTCATCCGCAAAAATATCGAAGATTTTTTTCGGGAGAGGGCGGCGGCGCAATTTGCGCCGACGTCGCCGGAAATGAGAAAGCCCCGGAAACCGAAGTTCCCGGGGCTCCATGGTTCTTGTCCGA
>JBDTMR010000144.1:0-4175 GCA_039934175.1 Sphingomicrobium sp. | reverse complement strand
ACCGCTGGTGGTGGCCGAGCCTGATGATGTTCGGTCCGCCCGACGACAATTCGCCGAACACCGAACGCTCGATGCGCTGGCGGATCAAGCGCGAAACCAATGACGAGCTGCGCCAGAAGTTCGTTGATATCACCGTCCCGCAGGCCGAGTTCATCGGCCTGACCGTTCCTGACGAAGCACTGGAATGGAATGAGGGCAAAGGCGGCTATGATTTCGGCGTGATCGACTGGGAAGAATTTTACGCGGTCGTGCGCGGCGAAGGCCCGGTCGCCAAGGAACGGATTACCGCCCGCCGTGAGGCTTGGGACAATGGCGCCTGGGTGCGCGATGCGGCGGCGGCCTATGAGGCCAAGCAGAGCGAGAGGAAGGTTGCGTGAGTGGCGAAGGTCATGACTGGGCGCTTTGGGAAGTCTTCGTCCGTTCGAAGGGCGGGCTTAGCCACCGCCATGTTGGCAGCGTTCATGCTCCTGACCAGAAGCTCGCGCTCGCCCACGCCCGCGACACCTACACACGGCGGATGGAAGGCGTGAGCCTGTGGGTCGTGAAATCGACCGACATCATTGCCAGCGACCCGTCCGACGCCGGCCCGCTGTTCGCGCCGGCCGAGGACAAGGTCTATCGACATCCGACGTTTTACGAAATCCCCGACGAGGTTAAGCATATCTGATGCCGAGCCTTCCGCCGATCGAAAAAGACGTCGAAAAGATAGCTAAAGTCGTTCCCGACCACGGGGCTTTCGACAAGGATACGGGTGCCGAGGCACCGGCCGATCCGCTCGAGGACGGCTATTATGATTATCTGCTCCGGCTCGGCGACGATTCGCTGATCCTTGGTCAACGCCTGAGCGAATGGTGCGGCCATGCGCCGTCGGTCGAGGTCGACCTCAGCATTGCCAATATCGCGCTCGACCTGATCGGGCAGGCGACCCACATTTACGTCAAGGCGAACAATGGCGATGGCGACGAACTCGCGTTCAAGCGCGACGTCCTCGACTTCCGCAATTGCTGGCTGGTCGAGCAGCCCAACGGCGATTTCGGGCGGACGATGGCGCGGCAATTGCTGTTTTCGACCTACCAGCACATTCTCTACCGCGAGCTATGCGAAAGTCCCGATCCGTTCCTTCGCGCGATCGCCCAAAAAGCGGTCAAGGAAGTCGCTTATCATCGCGAACTGGCCGCCGACTGGGTGATCCGTCTTGGCGACGGGACTGAAGAGAGCGCACGTCGAATGGCCGACGGGATTGACTGGTGCTGGCGCTTCGTCCCCGAATTGTTCGAGGTCGATGCGGTGCTGGAGGAATTGATCGCGTTTCAGACGGTGCCCGACCCGCGCAGCTTCGAACGCGAATATCGCGCGGCGATTGCGGATGTCCTCGCCGCAGCCAAGCTCGAAACGCCTGCGGACCAGCGACCGATCCTGGGTGGACGGCGTGGCCATCACAGCGAACATCTCGGTCACCTGCTGGCGGTGATGCAGTACCTCCCTCGCACCTACCCGAACGCGACCTGGTAGAATGGCCGAGCATTTTCATGCGCTGACGATCGATGAGGTCGTTGCCGAAACCGATGATGCGGTTTCGATCCGTTTTAGCGTGCCGTACGAATTGAAGGACACTTACCGCTTCAAGGCTGGCCAGCATCTCACCTTGATGGCGATCATCGATGGCGAGGAAGTGCGGCGCAATTATTCGCTGTGCACCGCCCCCGCCGAGGAAGAATTGACGGTCACCGTCAAACGGATTGCGGGCGGCCTGTTTTCGAACTGGGCTGGCAACAACCTCAAGGCCGGCGACCGGCTTGCCGTGATGGCGCCGCATGGCAGTTTTACCATCCCGTTCGATCCCGTGAAAGCGCGGCATTATGTCGCCTTTGCGGGCGGGTCCGGAATCACGCCGATCATGTCGCTAATCAAGACGGCGATGCGCGAAGAGCCGGATAGCCGGTTCACCTTGTTCTACGGCAATCGTGACAGCCGCTCGATCATCTTCCTGGAAGGTCTGGCCGACCTCAAGGATCGCTATATGGGACGGCTCGAGATTTTCCATTTCCTGAGTGACGAGGACGGTGACGTCGGGCTGTTCAACGGCATGCTCGATGCCGCAACCTGTCGCGAGGCCGTGGACAGCCTAGTGACCGATGCATCGGCGGTCGATGGCTGGTTCATCTGCGGACCCGGTCCGATGATGGATGCCGCCGAGAGTGTGCTGACGGAAAAAGGAGTCGCGAAGGACCGGATTCATATCGAACGGTTCACCGCGGGTCGCCCCTCGGCCGGCGAGGCGGCCCAGCTCGCGAAGGCGCAGGAAGTTGCAACCGGCGTGTCGATCGGGATTACGCTCGACGGGCGGACTCGCCGGATCGAATTCGACGGCACCAACATCCTCGATTCGGCGCGCAAGGCCGGGATGCCCGCTCCGTTCGCCTGCAAGGCGGGAGTCTGCGCGACCTGCCGCGCCAAACTTACCCACGGCAAGGTTGAAATGGCGGCGCAATATGGCCTGACAGAACAGGAAGTGGCGGACGGCTATGTGCTGACCTGCCAGTCCGTGCCGTGCGGGGACGATGTTGCGGTCGATTACGACGCCTGAGGCTTTTGCTCCGCGGCGCGTTTACGGCTAGACCCCCGTTCCATGCTGACAACGACCCGCACCCTCCGCCTGTCCGACCTCGAACCGGTAAAAAGCGACAGCCTCCTGGCGCTGATCGCGATGGCCAATGCCGACATCCGTCCGGATAAGATCGACGTCGGCGTCGGCGTCTACAAGGACGGAAGCGGGGCGACTCCGATCCTGCGTTCGGTCAAGGTGGCGGAAAAGCGCCTGTGGGAACAGCAAACCAGCAAATCCTATCTGGGAAGTGCAGGCGATCCGCGCTTTACCGAGTTGATTGGCGAAATCGTTTTCGGCGGGCCGCTGCCAGCCGCCATCAAGGGCGTTCAGACACCGGGTGGCTGCGGCGCACTCAGCCTGGCGTTCAAGCTGGTTGCCGCGCTCAACCCCGATGCGCGCGTGCTGATAGGAACGCCGACCTGGCCGAACCATCAACCGATCGTTGCTGGCTGCGGTCTCGAGATCGTCGAATATCCCTATTACGACCGCGATACCCAGTCCGTGCGGTTCGATGCGATGGTCGCGGCGCTGGAAGCGGCTTCGCCCGGCGATGCAGTGCTGCTGCATGGCTGCTGCCACAATCCCACCGGCGCCGATCTCGATGAATCGCAATGGGCCGAAGTGACCCGGCTGATGGTCGAGCGCGAGCTGCTGCCGGTCGTCGACATCGCGTACCAGGGCCTTGGCGACGGACTGGAAGCGGATGCCGCAGGATTGCGCGGCGTGATCGCGGCGTGCGGCGACGTGCTGGTCGCACAAAGCTGCGACAAGAATTTCGGTGTCTATCGCGACCGGGTCGGCAATTTCTTCATCAAGAGCGACAGCGAAGAGACCAGCGCGAAGGCGATGGCCCGCGTTCTGCAGCTGGCGCGCGAAAGCTGGTCAATGCCGCCGGATCATGGCGCGGCCGCGATCCGTATCGTGCTCGACGACGCCGAGTTGCGCGCCGACTGGCTGGCCGAACTGGGCGAAATGCTGGCACGGATCCACCGCATCCGAAGCAAGCTTGCCGCCGCGCACCCATCTCTGGCCTACATTGGCGCGCAAAAGGGCATGTTCTCGATGCTTCCGCTCAGCCGTGACCAGGTCGTCAAGCTGCGCAAAGACGAGGCAATCTACATGGCCGACAGTGGTCGTTTCAACGTGCTTGGCATGTCGGACGAGGCGGTCGACCGTTTCGTGACGGCGGTTATCGGCGTGATCGGATGAATCTGGTGGCTGAACGCGAGTCTCCGACTGCTCCGGACAGCGACTTTACGGTGGATTGGGAAGAAGTCGCGCGCTTGGTGTTGACCAGCCGCGCGATGGACGAACTAGAGGAAACGATCCTCGTCCCCGAAAAGAAGGTGCTCTATCAATTTTCGGCGCGCGGCCATGACATGGCGCAGGTCATCCTGGGCATGCATTTGCGCGATGGCGATGCGGCCTGCGGCTATTACCGGTCACGCCCGATGCTGCTCGCGCTTGGTGTCGATCTTGCCGACGCACTCGGCTCCGGCATGGGCCGCGAGGGCGGTTATTCGGATGGCCGCGATATCGGCGTGGTGTTCAATTATCCCAATCCGGG
>JBDTMR010000143.1:0-4215 GCA_039934175.1 Sphingomicrobium sp. | reverse complement strand
TCGACATCGATTCCAGCCTCGACAATCGCAAGGAACTGGCCACCGAGCTTGGCTATACCGGCGACAAGAATGGCAGTGCCGAAATGAACATCTGGCTGCACAAGGCGGTCATGACTCAGCTTGCGGCCAATGGCGGCAAAGTGCCGACCGGACTGACCAACTAAGGAATAAGCGGGCGGGTCGTCAGATTCGCCCGCAATCGCTGGGAGCCGGTCGACCGGCAAAGCGATCGGCGATCCAGTCAAGCGTCGCGACCGCGCTGTCTTTCGCGCTCGTCGCATGACCGTTTCCGGCAATATCAATCCACCGGACCCGATTGCGATTGCGGCACAATGCTCGTGCGTGATCGCGCGTCACCGTTGCCGAAACCAGGTCGTCGCTCGCATTTTGCGCGATCAGCAGCGGCGTCGCCAATCTCGCTGTCGACGGACTGTTGCTGCGCGCAATCGCCGCCCACGGCGTTTGCCGCGACAGGTCAAGATTCTTCCAGCGGCTTTGAACAGTCAGGATCCCCAGGATCGTGCCGAGTTTGGGCTTGGAGTGAAGTTCAATGCAATTGTTCTGGGACAGCCGCGTTAGAATCCTTCGCGTCTGCAGATTACCGAAAGGCGCAAGCGACGCACCGTAATGACGGTTCCAGCTATAACCGATATAGGCCGTGAAAAAGGCCTTCACCGTCTGGTTCTTCGCGTCCTTCAGGTTGCGCAGCAGGTCGGTCGGCGGCGCCGCGGCGGCGGCGCCCACGAGCTTTAAGTCGGGCGCATATTGCTGGGCGCGCTGCGCGGTCCACAGCGACGCGTGTCCCCCCTGGCTTTCGCCCCAGACCGCGAATCTTTTGCCAGCAGCCGCGCCCGGGATCGATTGCGCTGCACGAACGCCGTCCAGAACCGCGCGAGCGGTATCGTCGCCGACGAGAAACGGGTGAACCCCGCCATTGCCTAGCCCGGCATAATCCGGCGCGACCACCACATAGCCACGCTTCACCGCATCCAGCGCGGGGGTAACCTCCCAGAAATTCTCGCTAAGCGAAGGAGCGCATTTCGATACGACGCCCCACGTCCCGTGAGTCCACGCCAGCACAGGGCGCGGCAGGCGCGGCGCGGCTTCGCGGGGCGCAACGACCATGCCCGTGACCTGAATCGGGCGGTTGCGGCCGTCGGTCGTCCAGTAACGCACCTTCCAGGCCTGCATGTCATCGGGCGTCTGCACGACCGGATCGAAGGAAATCAACGTTCCGGCGCGCTGCGCAAAAGCGGGCTGGGCAAAGGTGGCGGCGGTTGCCCCCATAACGATGATGGAAAGGCAAAGGCGCATCGTCATCTCCCCGATTCGGACCGCTGTTCGGGCCGACGACGAGAAACATGCCGCAGAGACGCATCCATTGAAAGTGGAAGAAGTTTCGAAAATTTCGCGCTGATCTAGGTGCGGAAGAGCGCGGCAATTTCCCGTTTTGCCGCGCTCAACGAGTAAGGGGGCCGGCATTGCTGCCAGCCCCCTCCTGCGCCGAGACATGGATTTGCCGGTGTTCGTCAGCTTGGTGACCCGAAGGTCTCCTGCTCTTCGATCCTTGCGCACCAGCTCAGGTGACGCTTCCCGCCCATAGTGGTCCACAAGGAACCTCACTTTCCGTCCGCTCTGCAATCCGAAGATCGCTTTGCTTTCGGCCAGCTTCGCGTCCGTCCGAAGACTTCTCGCGCCATGGTGTTCTGCGGCCTTCTTGGGCTAACCCCCTATCACGTGGCTTGTCCTCCTGGGGAAGACCGCCCTCGCGACAGCCGGGATCAACTCTTCCGGCGCCTCTGACCGGCTGGTCCGAAAGTCCTCGTTGGTGGTTCGCTGCGTCATCGCTCCGAAGAGCAGTTCAGCCTCGAACCCGAGGGGCTTTCATCGCCTGCCGGCGGAGATCGGTTCTTCTATCCTCTCCTCACCGTCCTGCCGTTGCCGGCACTCTGGGGAGGCGGGGACTTCCGTCCCGATCACAATTGGAAGTTGGCGCAGCTTTCCGAGTCGCGCAAAGCGGAAAATGAAGCGTCAGGCCTGTGGATAACGGGGATATTGCGCATAAGTCGGGAATCATGCGGCGGGAATCCCCCATTCCAGCCGATTCGAGGGCCCCAATAAAGATTGTTGTGATCTGAGCAAGGCCGCAAACCTTCGCCCGGCGGTGCAAATTTTCGGGCCTGGCGCCGCACCCATCGAGGCCCATCGCGCGTTTAAACCTTATCCACCCCAGTAAAGGAGTATCCCTATGTTCGGGAACAATGACGAACTCGCCACCATCAAGACGCTCACCTCGACCCTGAACGACAGCGTGAACGGCTATCGCGAAGCCGCCGAGCATGTCGATTCGGCCGAGCTCAAGCAGCTCTTCACCCAGTTCGCCGACAGCCGCGCCACCGCATCGACCGACCTTCAGGCCGAAGTCCGCCGCATGGGCGGTGAGCCGGATACCGACGGTTCGACGCTCGGCGGCCTCCACCAAAGCTGGCTCGACCTCAAGGCCGCAATCACCGGCCGCGACGACAAGGCCGTGATCAACGAAGTCGAGCGCGGCGAGGATTATCTCAAGGAGAAATTCGAAGCCGCCCTCAAGACCGACAAGCTGGACGGCGAAGGCCGCGCCGTGATCGAACGCGCTTATGCGTCGGTTCGCGAAGGCCATGACCGCATCAGCGCGCTGAAGCATAATTTCGAAGCGTAAATTCGATCGGGATCGCGCCCGGCGGCATTTCGTGTCGCCGGGCGCTTTTCCTGTCCGGTACCAATATCTTGCCCGCGCTCGGCACGTTCCCTAGATGTTCACCGTGCCCGACTCCCCTGCCCCCGCGAACGAACCCGCCTATCTGACCCGGCTCAACCCGCCTCAGCGGGAGGCGGTGCTGACCACCGATGGCCCGGTGCTGCTGCTCGCCGGTGCGGGCACGGGCAAGACGGCGGCGCTGACCGCCCGGCTCGCCCACCTCATCGCGATGCGCTTGGCCTGGCCCAGCGAGATTCTCGCCGTGACCTTTACCAACAAGGCCGCGCGCGAAATGAAGGAGCGCGTCAGCCACATTTCCGGCGGCGCGATCGAAGGGATGCCGTGGCTTGGGACCTTTCATTCGGTCGCTGCGCGAATGCTACGGCGGCATGCGGAACTTATTGGTTTACAAAGCAATTTTACGATCCTCGATACCGACGACCAGCTTCGTTTGCTGAAGCAGTTGATCGTCGCCTCCGACCTCGACGAGAAACGCTGGCCCGCGCGGCAATTGGCGAGCGTCATCGACCGGTGGAAGAACCGCGGCTGGACGCCGGCGCATATCGATGCGGGGGAGAGCGAGAGCTTCGCCAACGGGCGCGGGCAGGAATTGTATGCGGCGTATCAGGAGCGGCTGAAGACGCTGAACGCGTGCGACTTCGGCGATTTGCTGCTGCACATGCTGACGATCTTCCGCACCCATGCCGACGTGCTTGAAGACTATCGCCGCCGCTTCAAATACATATTGGTCGACGAATATCAGGACACCAACGCGTCCCAATACGACTGGCTGAAACTGCTGGCCGAGCCGCGCCGCAACATCTGCGTGGTCGGCGACGACGATCAGTCGATCTATTCGTGGCGCGGCGCCGAAGTCGCCAACATCCTGCGCTTCGAAAAGGATTTTCCCGGCGCCGCCGTCATCCGCCTCGAACAGAATTACCGATCCACCCCGCATATCCTGGGCGCCGCGGGCGGCCTGATCGCCAACAACAGCGGGCGGCTGGGCAAGACGTTGTGGACCGAGATCGATGCGGGCGAGAAGGTCAAGGTGATCGGCGTCTGGGACGGGCCGGAGGAGGCGCGCCGCGTCGGCGAGGAAATCGAGACCCATGCCCGCCGGGGCGGCACGCTCGACGATGCCGCGATTCTCGTGCGCGCCCAGTTTCAGACTCGCGAGTTCGAGGAACGGTTCATCGCGATCGGCCTGGCGTATCAGATCGTCGGCGGTTTCCGCTTCTACGAGCGCGCGGAAATCCGCGACGCGCTGGCCTACCTGCGCCTCGTCGCGCAGCCGGCGGACGACCTTGCCTTCGACCGCATCGTCAACCAGCCCAAGCGCGGGCTCGGCGACAAGGCGGTGGCGACCGTCCACCAATTCGCACGCCAGACCGGCCAGCCCCTGCTGCTCGCCGCCGCCCAGATCCTCGACAGTGACGAGCTTCGCGCCGCCGCCCGCAACAGTCTTGCCCGCT
>JBDTMR010000142.1:0-4263 GCA_039934175.1 Sphingomicrobium sp. | reverse complement strand
TCGCGGCTCTTTCCATCGTCGGTTTCAGGTTCAGCGCACGTCGGCGGGAATGTGCCCCGTTAGTGTGAACATCCGTAGGAGTCGTGAACATTCGCACGCGGTGCTGAGCGTCGCGGGACAGGGCGGCCTGGTCCGTAGGTCCTGTCGCCGTTGGCGCAGGCCGTCCGGCATTCGGCAGTTCTTCGCATAGCCTTGCGATTGGATTCCAATCGCAAGGCTACGCTCGGTTCCTTCTGCTTACTTCTTGCAGGTCTTGCCGTTGTAGGTGACCGACGCGGCCTGCGGGTCGCCGTTCAGCGTTGCGCCCTCGGCGGTGTAGTCGCCATCGGCTACTGCCTGGGTCAGGCTGGTGCCGTTGCCGCCGTCGGGCGTGACGCGGGCGCTGTTGCTGGTGCCGTCGGACAGCCAGTCGATCGAAATGATGCTGTTATCGCCGCAGCGATATTTGCGGCTTGCAACGATCGAGGGCGGAAGCTGGACGTTGGCGACCGCGTTGGCGATTTCATTGGCCTGCGGATCCTTGGTTCCGCCGGTGATGGTTTCAGGCGAGGAGTCGCAGCCGGCAAGTGCGGCGGCAGCAACCATGGTGAGCAAAGTCAGGGGACGGTTCATGATCGCGCTTTCGTCCCGCGTTGGGGTGGCGTCAATAGCCGCAATTTGCATATGCGGCAGGCCGTGCATAGGATTGAGCGCATGAGTGGGGTGGAGCCGTCACATCGGCAACGGATCAGAATCGGCCTGACAGGACTGGCATTCGTCTTCCTGCTGGTCGTCATCGGCGCCGCAATTACGCGCTGGGGCGCGGAAGCGCCTGATCCGGCCAAGACCTTGGCGGCCGAAAATATGGCGGCACCGCCAACCGATCCGCTCGCGGAAATCGGCGCCGCGCCCGGCGAATCGTCCGCCTCGACCAACGCTAGCGCCAACAAGCAGTGATTGCCCGCACCGTCATGGCAGCCCTTTCGGCGGCGACGCTGCTTTGCGTCGCATGCCGTCCGCAGCCTGCCGCGAGCCAGGAGAACAGCGCCGCATCGATCACCAGAGCGGAGCGACCGACGCTCTACCTCTTGACCTCACTCCCCTTGCTGTTCCCCGACGAAATGAGGCTGGATGCCGAAGCGCCCGCGGTGACCCGTGCGCTGGAATCCGAATTCCGGATCGTACCGGTCGACCTGCCAAGCCAATTGCCGGACGGCGCGACGCTGCTTGCGATCCAGCCGCGTGCATTGCCTGCCGAAGCTTTGGTCGAACTCGACGATTGGGTGCGGCGCGGGGGTCAGATCGTGTTGCTTGCCGACCCGATGCTCGAGTGGCCAAGCAAGCGGCCACTCGGAGACAGATTGCGACCACCAATGGCTTTTGCCGACACCGGCCTTCTGACCCATTGGGGACTCCGGCTCGACGCGCCGGAGGCGCGGGGCGTGGCCTACAGTGAGTCGGATACTGATCCAGTGGCAATGCTGTCGCCGGGGACCTTGGCAAAAATCGCGCCGGGCTGCGTCGTCGAAGAGGGTGGCTGGATGGCCTTGTGCGCCATCGGCAAGGGCCGGGCGACCGTGGTGGCTGACGCCGACTGGTTGAATATCGAGGCGGTTCGCGCGGCGGGCGGCGACCCGCGCGACAATCTGGGATGGCTTAGTCGCCTGGTCACGCGCGATTGACCGAATGACTTGAGTCACTTGCGCCGCGCCCCTGAGTCGCAGCCGCAATATTGCTCTCCACACACTTATCCACAGAGTTTCCAGTGAGAACATGGCAAGAACACGGGCAGAAAACTGTGGCCTTCGTGCCGCGATTTCCCAAGGAATTGCACCAATTACCCATGAAAACCCACGAAATGGCATGAAAATCCATTGTATCCCGCCCACGGTTGAGTTACCAACATCGCCAACGCGGGGCGATCCTAACCATTAATGGAATGGGCGCGAGGCGCATGGCGATGCCGTGCACCTTGCGAACGGGGAAGCTTGCGCGTCGCGGGAGTGGATGTGGTGGCGCTTGAGCACCTGTTTCAGGGCAGTGCGTTGAATGCGGTTGACGCGAAGGGTCGCGTCTCCGTTCCCGCCTTCCTGCGCTCCGTCATCGAACGCCGCGGCGACGCCCGCAACATCGTCCTTGCCAAGCATGAAGTCTTCCCGGCGCTCAGCGCCTACGATCCCGCTTACGCCGCGCTGAAATATGCCAAGCTCGAACGGCTCGCCGAAAAGGAAGAGACGATCGGTGGAAGCGAGCTCGACTATGCGCGCCGCACGATGATGGCGTTCGGTGCGACCGAAGAGGTGCCGTACGATAGCTCGGGTCGAATCCTGCTGCCGCCGATGATGCGCCGCAAGGGCAACGTCGAAGATCTAGCGCTGTTCATCGGCGCCGGCGAAACCTTCCAGATCTGGAACCCCAAGCTGTTCCTGGCCGATGACAATATTCCGGAAGACATGAAGGACATCGCGCGCTTCCGGCTCGAAGAACGGGGGATCGCCTTATGATCTCGCCGACACTCAACCTGACCGAACAACCGCATGTCCCGGTGCTGCTCGACGAAGTGCTTGCCAGTCTCTCCGTCCAACCTGGTGAAACCATCGTCGACGGCACTTTTGGCGCAGGGGGCTATTCGCGCGCCCTGCTCGGGGCGGGGGCGGGACGGGTGATTGCGTTCGATCGCGACCCCCATGCGATCGAGCAAGGGCAATCATCCGTCCCAGACCCGCGACTGACCCTGATCCACGAGCGATTCTCCCGAATGGACGAAGCGCTGGAAGACCGTGGACTGACGCCGGTTGACGGAGTTGCGTTGGATATCGGCGTCAGCTCGATGCAGATCGACCAGGCCGAACGCGGTTTCTCGTTCGGCAAGGACGGTCCGCTCGACATGCGGATGAGCCAGGCCGGCGAAAGCGCCGCCGATTTCGTCAACCATGCCGACGAGGCCGAGATCGCCCGGGTCATCAAGGAATATGGCGAGGAGCCGCGCGCCCGCGCCGTCGCCCGCGCCATCGTCGCGGCCCGCCCGCTGACCCGTACTGCCGAGCTTGCCGCGGTGATCCGCAAGGCGCTGCGCCATCATCCCGGGATGAAGACCGATCCGGCGACGCGGACATTCCAGGCGATTCGGATTCATCTCAATGCCGAGCTCGAGGAACTAGAAATCGGGCTTCGCGCGGCGGAAAAAGTGCTTCGTCCCGGCGGTCGCCTTGCCGTCGTCACCTTCCATTCGCTCGAGGACCGGATCGTAAAGCGGTTCTTGAAGGAGCGCAGCGGCGCCAACCCCGGCGGGTCGCGCCACCTCCCCGAATTGAAGAGCGGCCCGACGCCGAGCTTCGATGGAGTCGCAAAGCCGGTCTCGCCAAGCGAGGCCGAACTGCAACGGAACCCGCGCGCGCGCTCGGCACGCCTGCGTATGGCAGTGCGCACTGATGCGCCCGCGTGGGACCAGAAGGGAGCGCGGGCATGAGCGCCAAGGGTTTCGGGTCGCTGATGATGGCCTCCGGCATCGCGACGGCCGCGCTTGGCTGTTACCTCGTCTCGCTCAAAGTCGCGTCGGAACGAGCCAAGCTGGAGGCGGTGGAAACGCAGATCGTCCTTGCCGAGCGCGATATTCGCGTGCTCGAAACCGAAATCGGGACGCGCGGACGCCTGGCGCAGCTCGAGCGCTGGAATGTCAATTTCATCCGCCTGTCGGCGCCGAGTGCGGACCAGATCCTGCAAGGTGGTTTCCAGCTGGCGACGTTGATCAAGCCACCCGTCAAGAACAGCATCGATGTGCCGGTCGTCCTCGCGTCCGCGTCCGCCGATCACGCGATGAAGCGGCCGATGACCGATGATGTCAGCGAAGCGAACAGCGGCGCGACCGTTCCGGTCGGTGGTCAGGAAGCGGAAGGCTCGCGTCGTCCAGACCAGATGATGCATGTTGCGGGCTATGAAATCCCCGAACGTCCGGTCGCTACAGCGAAACGAACGATCGCTCCGGCCAAACCGCAAAAGCAAGATGCGGCGCTTGAAAAAGCGTTGAAACCGTCGGCGAAACCGTCGGTATCGACGAGCGGCAAGAAAATCGCGGCAGCCGACCCGTTGGCGCCCTTGTCGACCGGCAAGGCGGCTGGCAAGCCGCGCGCTTCGGGCGATGCGAAAGTGATGTCCGCTCCTGTAAAATCCAAGGAAGCCGGCCCCCGTCAATGAACGCGCATTCGCCTGCCCTCGTCGCGCGGCCCGACCGGCTTCGTCTCGTTGGACAACGGCGGCAGGTGCTTGCGGTCATGCACCAGCGGT
>JBDTMR010000141.1:0-4408 GCA_039934175.1 Sphingomicrobium sp. | reverse complement strand
AGCGATCGAGAACAATTTACGCATGAGGGTCATCAACCATCTCCACTTGATCCGTTACGGAGGAGATTGGTCGGAAATGGTTACTTTAACGCTAACCATGAGCGTTGAAGGGCGAGGAATCGTCACGCAAACGAAAAAGGGCTGCCGGTTCACACCGGCAGCCCCTTCGATTTCCGTCAATGACGAGGGAAACTGGCCCGATTAATTATAGTCGACCTGGACGTTGACCGTACCGGTGTAAAGTCCGTCGACGGTCGCAGCTCCAATCACCAGCGAGCCACCGATGGCGAAATCTGTTCCCGGCGCGCCCGAGTTGGTGAGCGTAACCGTCGCTGCGCCGACTGGGGTCAACGTCAGCGTGCCGCCGTTCGAACCGGTCAGGGTCGACGTATTCTTGATGATCGAAACCACCTGGCCGTTGGTTCCCGCTACGTTGTACGTCGGGACAGTGCCGGTCGCGGCACAAACGAGCTGCGCGCCGCAGGTCAGGGTTCCGTTAGCGGCAAGGTTGACGCTCTGGTTCGACGAAACGCTGTTCATCACGATGGTGCCGAAGTTCAGCGAACCGCTGGCGGTCAGCGTCAGCGGCTTGACGATACGGGCCGAAGCAGCAGGCGGAGCGCCCGTCACGCTGACCGGGGCGGCGAAGGCCGGCGTAGTGGTCAGGACGGCAGCGGCGACGGCCGCGATCTTAGCAAACTTGGTCATATATAAATCCCCACAGGTTCCATTGTCCGAGCGGTGACAGGGTGGCCCGGTCATCCGTGATCCTGTCATTAACCGCGACCGCTTACGGCTTTGCTCAGGTCTATGGTTAATGCGTCGTTGACCTTTGGACCGAAATGGATGCGTCCTTAGAGATAGTCGACGGTGATGGGGACATCCCCGCGGTAATCGCCTTCCATATCGCCTTCGATCTGCAACTCGCCGCCAAAGCGGAATTGCAGCAGACCCTGCGAATCGAGGCGCGGCGACGTGTTCAGGTCGCTTTTGAGCTGCGTTAGCGTCAGGTTTCCGCCGGTCCGGCCGTAGAGCGCGATCGAGGCGGGCAGATCGATTCGAACAAGCCGACCCGGTTCGCCGCGAATGGTGACGCTTCCGACCATCGTCCGTCCGGTCATCGCGCCGAGCGATCCCGTCGTCACGGTGCTACCGTCCGGATTGAGGCGAGCGGTGCCCTGGCCGCGCGAATCGAGCAGGATCAGCTGGTCGAAATCGAGGCGCGCTTCGACCTCGATACGGATCGGGCCGGTGGTGGCCCCTTCATCGCGCTGGGTTTCGGACGTGCTGCACAGCCTGCATTGTGCCGCTGCCGGTGCGGACACGACGAACGCCCCGAAAAGCAGGGCGGAAAGTAGCGGCAGGGCAGTTTTTGGGCCCGTCATGATGCGCATTTAATTGGGAAGGGATGAAAACATGGTTAAGGTTGGTTTCACAAATACGCTGCCAGGAGGGCGCTCATGACCGACAATGGCGATGGCAAGCTGACCGATGCCGAATGGCGCGCGAAACTGACCCCCGAACAATATCGAATCCTTCGCCAGGCCGGAACCGAGCCACCGGGCAGCGGCGACCTGCTGAACAACAAAGGCGAGGGCGATTATCGCTGCGCGGCGTGCGGAACGCCGCTGTTCCGAAGCGACGATAAGTATGAAAGCGGCTCCGGCTGGCCAAGCTTCACCCAGCCGATGGGCGACGAGGCGGTCGACCAGAAGACCGACGTCAGCCACGGCATGGTCCGCACCGAGGTTCGCTGCGCCAAGTGCGAAGGACATTTGGGCCATGTCTTTCCCGACGGCCCTGGACCAGAGGGCCTGCGCTTCTGCATCAATTCGGCGGCGCTCGATTTCGCGCCCGACGACGAGGATTGATTCCGCTACTTGTCGCTCCCCTCGGCTGCCCCTAGTCACTGAGACCGCATGGCCCGTACCGCATCGAAAATGGGTGGCAGCAAGCTAGCCACCGCCGCCAAGATTATGGTCTCGCTGGCCATTGTCGGCCTGGCGATCCTCGGCATTGCCGTCGGCTTCGCCTACAAATCCCTGCCCGATTATGGCGAACTGACCCAGCGCAGCGACCTTGGTCAGATGGTCCGCGTGCGCGCCGCGGACGGCACTTTGCTGGTGTCGATGGGCCCGACCTTCGGACGGTGGCTGCGCTACGACGAAATCCCCGCGACGATGCGGGCGGCGATGATCTCGGTCGAAGATCAGCGGTTCCGCAGCCACATCGGCGTCGACCCGATCGGCGTCGCGCGTTCGGTCAAGGTGCGCATCGACACCGGTCGCTGGAAGCAGGGCGGATCGACGATTACACAGCAATTGGCCCGCAACATCTTCCTGACCAATACCCAGACCTTCGCGCGCAAGGTCAAGGAAGCCGTTCTCGCACTCGCGATCGAGCGCAAGTTCAGCAAGGATCAGATCCTCGAGCTTTACCTCAACCGAGTCTATTTCGGCGGCGGCGCCTACGGCATCGATGCGGCCAGCCGCACCTTTTACGGCCATGGCGCCGATCACCTAAGCTTGGGCGAAGCCGCGATTATCGCCGGCCTGGTCAAGGCGCCTTCCAATTATTCGCCGACCGCCGATATCGATGCTGCGCGTGGCCGTGCCAGCGTCGTCATCGATTCGATGGTCAAGACCGGCTACGTCTCGGCGGCGGCGGCGGCGAATATCGATCCGGCAACGATCCGCCTGCAACCGGCGTCAGCGCAGAATAGCGCGCGTTACTTTACCGATTGGGCGCTGCCCCAGCTCGATACACTGATCGACGAAACCTCCGAGCCGATCGATGTTTACACCACGCTCGATGTGCGGATGCAGGGGGCGGCAAGCAAGGCGATCAATGCCAACGCCCCCAGCGGCGCGCAGGGGGCGTTGGTCTCGATCGATCGCGACGGCGCAGTGCGGGCGATGGTCGGAGGGCGCGACTATGTCCGCTCGATCTACAATCGCGCGACCCAGGCCGAGCGCCAGCCGGGATCTGCCTTCAAACTGTTCGTCTATCTCACCGCGCTCGAAAACGGCATGAAGCCGACCGACATGGTGGTCGACGAGCCGATCTCGATCGAGGGCTGGTCGCCGCGCAACTCGACCCGCTCCAACGTTGGTCCGGTCAGCTTGCGCGAGGCCTTTTCACGGTCGATCAACACGATCAGCGCAAAGATTGGGGCGCAGTTCGGCTTTTCCACCATTGCCGACATGGCGCGTCGATTCGGCGTCGGCACCAACATTTCGACTTATCCGGCGATGGTGCTGGGCAGCAGCGAAGTGAGACTGATCGACATGACCCGCGCCTTCGCGTCGGTCAGCAATCGCGGCACGTCGGTGATGCCTTATGCGATCCGCAAGGTCGTCACCGCCGATGGCCGTCTGCTTTACCAGCACGAGGGGATCGAGGAACGCGTCCTCGTTGCGCCGTGGGTTGCCGCCGGAATGACCGACCTCCTACAGTCTGCCGTGCTCAGCGGCACCGGCCGGGCCGCCAATATCGGCCGCCCCGTTGCCGGCAAGACCGGCACGACATCGTCGAACAAGGACGGCTGGTTCATCGGATTTTCCAGCGGACTAACGACCGGTGTGTGGATGGGCCGCGACGATGCCAAGCCGGTCGCCGGACTGCAGGGCGGCACCGCCCCGGCGCGCGCTTTTGCCGATTATATGCGGGTCGCCGTCGCCAATCGTCCGATCGAGCAATTTGAAACCGAAGTGCCGCTGCCCGACTGGCAGCTCGAGCCCGACGAGGAAACCTGGGGCGTCCCGACCGACGAAAATCTGGCCGCGCCATTGGTCGACGAAAACGGAATGCCGATCGGTGCGCCACCGAGCGATTCGATGGGTCCCCCTCCGGCCCCGGGCCGCGGGCCGGACCAAAGTGAGCTGGACCGCATTTTCAACAGCCCGCCACCGCCTCGCGCCCCGCCACCTGGATTCCCGCGCGAGGTAGGGCCACCGCGCGCGCCGCCGCGGTCAGCCCAACCGGCCGATCCGCTTGAGCCGAGGCCCGATCCGGCGCAATTCTAATCGCGCGGCCCGGCAATCGCCGTTGAAAATCCTTGCCTCTGCTTCGTGAAAGGCGCGAGAGTGATCCATGTGCAAACGATGCGCCACCTCATGAGCGACGACCCATGTCCGAACCGCGGGCGGGGCCATCACCAGCCGCCAATTGTAGCGGATCGCGCCTGAAGCCGAGCAGCTGCCCCACCGAGTCGCGGCATCGCCGACCGATACGGCGCGCACGCTGACATCGGCACGAGCAGCGGCCTGGGCCGTTTCTACCGACAGCAAATCGCGTGCCTGCTTGCGAAGCCAGCGCTCGATGCGTGGCGCAAAAGAGTCGAGCGGACCGCCGGCGGAAATCGTGGTGCCGTCGAAGCTGGCGCTTCGCGGTCCATCCTCTTCCCAGC
>JBDTMR010000140.1:0-4427 GCA_039934175.1 Sphingomicrobium sp. | reverse complement strand
GTTCGTGCCTTGCGGATTTTCTGGGCGATATCGTCGTCGCTGTCGGTCAGGTTGATGCGCGTCATGTCGGACGGATCCGACTTGCTCATCTTCGACCCGCCATCGCGCAGGCTCATCACCCGAGCCGCGGTGCCACCGCCGATGAACGGCTCGGGTGCAACGAACAATTCGCTTTCGAAATCGGTGTTGAACTTGATCGCAATGTCGCGCGCCAGTTCGATATGCTGCTTCTGGTCTTCGCCGACCGGGACGTGGGTCGCCCGATACAGCAGCACGTCGGCGGCCTGTAGGACCGGGTAAGTGAACAGGCCGACGCTGGCGCCTTCCTTGTTCTTCCCGCTCTTGTCCTTGAACTGGGTCATTCGGTTGAGCCAGCCCATCCGCGCCGTACACTGCAGGATCCACGCAAGCTCGGCATGCTGGGGCACAGCGCTTTGCGCGAACAACGTGGATTTGTCCGGATCGATGCCGCTGGCGATCAGCGCCGCCGCCATCTCGCGGACATTGGACCGAAGGGTGTTGGGATCGACGTCGACGGTCAGCGCATGGAGGTCAGCGAGGAAGAAAAGGCACTCCGCCTCTTCCTGCATCCGCACCCAGCGCAGGATCGCGCCGAGCAGATTGCCGAGGTGAAGCCCGCCGGTCGGCTGGATGCCAGAGACGACGCGCATCGCGCTCATACCGAATCGCTTCCCTTCTTTGCGCGGCGACGGAGCAACGCATTGACGTCTTCCTTGTCCATCCCGCCGATCAGCCAGACCATCGGGAAATAGACCGCAAGGCCGCTTCCGACGAGCGCGACGACACCGATCAGTCGGTGCCCCAGGCTTCCGCTGAAGAAGTCGGGGAGAGCGGTCTGGACGAGCCACAGCACGCCACCCATTGCGGCGCCCGCAATCAGTTGCTTGACGATCCGAGCGGCGAGCCATCCCTCGATCCGGAAATGACCGCGGCGATGGAGGATGACGTAGAGCATCAGGCAGTTCAGCCAGCTGCAAATCGCGATTGCCGCAGCAAGTCCGCCGATCCCGAACCGCGGGATGAGGAGGAAGTTGAGTGCAATATTGGCCGCCAGCGTCACGCCAGCCGTCTTGACCGGAGTCGCGGTATCCTGCCGGGCGTAGAAGCCGGGCACGAGCACCTTGACCAACACATAGGCGGGCAAGCCCATGACGATGATCGACAACGTCAGTGCAGTGATTTGAGCATCCTGCACCG
The DNA here is from genome assembly GCA_039934175.1 of Sphingomicrobium sp. Taxonomy (GTDB): domain Bacteria; phylum Pseudomonadota; class Alphaproteobacteria; order Sphingomonadales; family Sphingomonadaceae; genus Sphingomicrobium. The sequence continues at coordinate 3,209 of JBDTMR010000140.1, read as the reverse complement.
TGAATTCGCCGCCCTGGAACAGCGCAGAAATCAACGGGCCGGCCGCCACCGAAAGGGCAAGGGCGGCCGGGATGCACAACAGCATGGCCAGTTCGGCGGCACGGCCCTGGACGGTGGATGCGGCCTTCTCGTCGCCGGCACCGACGAAACGGCTGACCTGCGGAAGGATTGCCGTCCCGACCGCGGCCCCGATCACGCCGAGCGGCAATTGGTTCAGGCGGTCGGCATAGTTGAAATAGCTGAGCGATCCGGTGCCGAGGCGGGCCAGGAAGAAGGTGTCGATGAACGCGCTGATTTGATAAACGCCGGCACCGAGCGTGGCCGGGATGACAACCTGGATAAAGCGCCGAACGCCTTGCGTCATGCGCGGTCGCCGGATCTTGAGCGAAATCCCCGCGCGCTTGGCGGCATACCAGAGCAGAATGATCTGAAGGACGCCGCCAACGGTGACGCCGATCGACAGCGCCGTCGCGGTCATTGCGCCACCAACGGGTACGAAGATCAAGGCGCAGAGCATCGCGATGTTGAGCAACGCTGGCGCGAACGCCGCCGCGGTGAACCGCGTCAGACTGTTGAGGATGCCACTGAACAGCGACACCAGGCTGATCAGCACGAGATACGGAAAGGTGATCCGCGTCAGGAACGTCGCCAACGCAAGTTTTTCGCCGGCATAGCCCGACAGCAATGCCACGAACGGCCCCATGATGACCTCGAACACCAAGGTGAACAGGATCAGCGTGGGAAGAAATACCGCGAGCACTTCCTCCGAAAATTTGCGCGCGTCCGCCTCGCCGCCCTCTCCATGCAGGCGCTGGGCGAAAAGCGGCACGAAACCGGCCGAAAAAGCGCCCTCGCCAAACAGGCGGCGGAAGGTGTTGGGCAGGCGAAAGGCGACGAAGAAGGCATCGGCCGCCGCGCTTGCACCCATCACCCTGCTCATCAGCATTTCGCGGCCGAAGCCGGCGATCCGGCTGACCAGGGTCAGCCCGCCGATGGTACCCGTCGCCTTGACGAGGTTCATGCTGCCGGAGCCCGGACTAAGCGTCGGACGGGCTGGCTTCGCCCGGGATGGCAGCGTCGCCTTCACCCTGGGCCTGTGCGGCTTCCATCTGCTGCACGAACGCGGCTTCGAAGTTGATCGGCTCCAGCAGCAGCGGCGGGAAACCGGTGTTCTGAACCGCGTCGGCGACGATCTGGCGCGCGAACGGGAATAGCAGACGCGGTGCTTCGACGAGCAGGAACGGTGCCATCGCTTCGTCGGGAACATTGCGAATGCCGAACAGGCCAGCATAGCTTAGGTCGACGAGGAAGTGCGCGCCTTCGTCCGACTTGGCCGAGACGTTGATCCGAAGCACGACCTGGTGAACTTCGTCGGCGATCTTGTCGACGTTGATATTGAACTGCACATCGACTTGCGGCTGGGCCTGCCACTGGAAGCAGTTCGGGCTGTTCGGACTCTCGACCGAAAGGTCCTTCACATATTGGGCGAGTGCCTGTGCGCTAGGCTGATTGTCTTCGCCGTTGCCGTTGGGAACGATCGGGGTTTCGTCGGCCATGAGAAATACTGTCCTTGCAAGATGTTGTGGCGGTCCGGATAAGCGTTCCGGACGTGCCTGAAAGGGTCGTCGGCGCGACTAGCAGCCGTGCATTTCGGGCGCAATGGCGCATATGATGATGGAGCGCCCTTTGAATCCAAGCGTTACGAGGCCTATGTTACACACTGAAACAACCGGAATCGAACATTGACCGCCATCGTCATCCTTGCCCTGATTGCCGCTTTTGTCGGAATGCGTCTTTATTCCGTTCTCGGAGAGCGCACCGGCCATGAGCAACAGCCGATTCTTCGTCCAGCGGAGGCGGAGAGCCGGGTCGATGCCCCAATGCCGACGGCAACGCGCGAATCCACTTCGATTACCGATCATGGCGATCTGGCCTATGTGCCGCTTGCCGGGCCGGGCGTCCGCGCCCTGCTCGCCGCCGATCCGTCCTTCGATGTCGCCCGATTCCTGGAAGGTGCCGGAGCCGCCTATCGCCAGATTCTCGAATCATTCTGGCGCGGCGACATGGAAGCCGTTCGCCCTTACGTGGACTCGAACGTGTTCGACGCATTTTCGTCGGCCGTGACCCAGCGCAGCGATGCCGGCCTTACGATCGAAAATCGGCTCGTCACGATCGAGCAGCCGGTGATCGTCGAGGCAGAGGTAGACAAGGGCGTTGCCGAACTGACGGTTCGGTTCGAGGCAGATATTGCTGCGGTCACCCGTAATGCTTCGGGCGAAGTCGTCGCGGGCTCGATGAGCGATGCAATCCAGACTCGTGACCGCTGGACGTTCCGACGCGACGTGCGCTCCAGCGATCCCAACTGGCTGCTGATCGAAACCGACGAGGAAGAGTGAGGGCGCGGATTGCCGCGCTTGCGGCAGCAACCTTGCTTTCGGCCTGCACAACCCAGCGCGTCGCTCCTCCGTCTACTGGTCCATCGCCGGCCGTTCCGGTCCCTTTGCCGACACCTGAACCCGTGCCCGAGCCACCAGCGAATGCGCTTGCGGCCGGGGTGATGGTCGTTCCCTCGCGTTCTCAACCGGCGCCAGAGGCATGGAATGCAGTCAAGGCCTTTCGTCTGTCCTGTCCGGCGCTGCTTAAGCGCCGTGATACCTCTGGACTGACGCAGGCTGGCGATTGGGCAGAAGTCTGCACCGAAGCCCAGGCGATTTCCGACGGAGCTGCGGCAAGCGCCTTTTTCCGCGATCGCTTCGACTGGCTCAAGGTCGGTGACGGAAAGGCGTTCGCGACCGGATATTATGAACCGGAGATTCGTGGATCGCGGGTTCGCGCCGCGGGATTCGACGTGCCGATTTACGCTGTTCCCGCAAGTCTTACCCGCTGTACGCGCGCAGACGGCACGACTGGGCGCGGTCGGATCGATGAACAGGGCCAATGCGTCGCCTATTTTACCCGCGCCGAGATCGAAGACGGAGCGTTGGCGATGGAAACTCCAATCGCCTGGGCGGCCGATCCGATCGACCTCTTCTTCCTGCAGATCCAGGGAAGCGGTCGACTTCACCTCCCTGATGGCGGAGTCATCCGGATTGGCTATGCCGAACAGAATGGCCAAGCCTATGTCGCGATCGGGCGCGTCCTGCGCGATCGCGGCGTTTTTGAGAGCGGCAAGGCGACGATGGACGGAATTATTGGCTGGATGCGCAGCC
>JBDTMR010000139.1:0-4427 GCA_039934175.1 Sphingomicrobium sp. | reverse complement strand
TTCTGGACCAAGGTCAAGACGATCACCCAGCGCTGGCCCGATGGCGGCGTCGGCGATGCCGCCAACGCCTTCGTCATCCCAACCATGGGGTGATGCGCAGAAACCTATTCGGCAAGAGGTCGTTGGTATCGCCATGAAGATGCACAAGCTTGGGATCGCCGCCCTTTTCGCCCTGGGTGCTGCCGCGTGCAGCAACAAGACGGACGACGCGAACATCGCCGTCGACGAAACCGTCAACGCGACGGAAGCGGCCAATGCCGAAATCGAGGTGCTGCCACCCAGCGAAGGCAACGGTGTCGCTTCAACCGCGCCCGAAGCCCTTCCCGCCAACGTCATCCCGGCCCAATATCGTGGGCGTTGGGGAATGGTGCCAGCCGACTGCACCTCGACCCGCGGCGACAACAAGGGCCTGGTCACCATCGGCGACACCACCATCCGATTCTACGAAGCGACCGCGACCCTGAAGGAACAGCGCCCCGCCATCGCAACCAGTTTTTCGGGCGAATTCGCTTACACCGGCGAAGGACAGGAATGGACCAAGGTCGAAACCCTGACCCGCACCGGCGACACGTTGAAGCGGGCTGACGACGAAGGCAGCTTCACTTACGCCCGCTGCTCCTGACCGGGGGTCTGGATAGCCGCGTGGGGCGGTGCTAGGGCCCGCCCCATGCAGCAATTCGATCTTACGGACGACCAGCGCCAGATCCAGGAGATGGCGCAGAAATTCACCGCCGACGCCATTTCGCCCCATGCGGCCGAATGGGACGAGAAGCACATCTTCCCCAAGGAGACGATCCAGCTGGCTGCCGAGCTTGGCTTCGGATCAATCTATGTATCCGAGGAATCGGGCGGCATCGGGCTTGGCCGGCTGGAAGCCGCGCTGATCATGGAAGCGATGGCCTATGGCTGCCCGTCGACCAGTGCCTTCATCTCGATCCACAATATGGCGAGCTGGATGATCGACCGGTTCGGCGACCAGGCGCTGAAGGACAAATATCTGCCCTCGCTGATCCCGATGGAGCGGATCGCAAGCTATTGCCTGACTGAACCGTCGAGCGGGTCGGATGCGGCGGCGCTGAAGACCAAGGCCGTGCGCGACGGCGACGATTATATCGTGAGTGGAAGCAAGGCCTTCATCTCGGGCGGCGGCGAAAACGAAATCTACCTGACCATGGTGCGTACCGGCGAGGACGGGCCTAAAGGCATTTCGGCCCTGGTCATCGAAAAAGACATGAAGGGCGTCAGCTTCGGCGCAAACGAGAAGAAGCTCGGCTGGCATTCGCAGCCGACTGCGCAGGTCAATTTCGACGAGGTGCGCGTTCCCGTTTCCAATCGGGTCGGCGGCGAGGGCGAAGGCTTTCGGATCGCAATGATGGGGCTCGACGGCGGCCGCCTAAATATCGGCGCCTGCTCGCTCGGCGGCGCGCAGCGCTGCCTCGACGAAGCGATCAACTACACCCGCGACCGCAAGCAGTTCGGCAAGGCCATCGCCGATTTCCAGAATACGCAGTTCATGTTGGCCGACATGGAAACCGAACTTCAGGCGGCGCGGATGCTGCTCTACGTCGCCGCTGCCAAGGTCACCGCCAACGCGCCCGATAAGACCAAGTTCGCGGCAATGGCCAAGCGTCTCGCGACCGACACCGGAAGCAGCGTCGTCGATCGCGCGCTGCAGCTGCACGGTGGCTACGGCTACCTCCAGGACTATCCGATCGAACGCTTCTGGCGCGACCTGCGCGTCCATTCGATCCTGGAAGGCACCAACCAGGTCATGCGAATGATCGTCGGGCGGGAGCTGACCCGCCAATGACCCCCGGACCGATGTTCGACCAGCTTGCACAGCAAATGCGCGCCGCCGCCGAGAAGATGATGAAGAGTGGTGGCAAGACCACCCTGCCCTTCGATCCCTTCGCGCTGGCGCAAGCGACCGGCGATGTCGCGATGAGCATGGCGATGCGACCGCAGGACCTGCTGCAGGTTCAGATGGATGCCGCCAGGCAATGGGGCGATTTCTGGATGGGCGCGATGAGCGGCAAAGCCGCCGACGCACCGCGCGACCGCCGCTTCATGTCCGCCGACTGGCAGGACGATCCTTATTATCGCGGCGTTCGCGACAGCTATCTGCTCGCGTCGAAGCAGCTTCGCGACCTGGTTTCGCTCGGCGACGGTGACGATTCCAGCAAGGCGACGGTTCGCTTCCTGCTTGATCAATATCTCAATGCCGTCAGCCCGGCGAACTTCGCGTTCACCAATCCAGACGTGGTGAAACGGACGAAGGAGACCAATGGCGCCAATTTGGTCCAGGGCTTCGCGCACCTGGTTGAGGATCTGGCGAGCGGCAAGGGCATCGTCCAGCGCCGCACCGACCCCAATGCCTTTGAAAAGGGCAAGACGATCGCCGCGACGCCGGGCGAAGTCGTCTATCAGAACAAGCTTTTCCAGCTGATCCAATACACGCCGACCACGCCGAAGGTCGCGGCCGAGCCGTTGCTGTATGTGCCGCCGCTGGTGAACCGCTATTACATGATCGATCTGGTGCCCGCCCAGTCGATGGTCAAATGGCTGGTCGACGAAGGTCGCACCGTGTTCGTCATCAGCTGGGTCAATCCCGGCGTCGAGCATAAGGACATGGGCGTCGACGAATATGTCCTGCTGGGCATCGTCGAGGCGATCGAGGTCGTTCGCCGGCGCACCGACCAGTCGCCCGACCTGTTCAGCTTTTGCCTCGGCGGAACGCTGGTGGCGCTGGCACTGGCCTACCTGGCCGCCGCCAAGCGCGCGAACGAGGTCAACAGCGCGACATTGATCGGGAGCCTCGTCGATTTTTCCGACATGCGCGATTGGTCGGCCTTCGTCCACGAAGGGCATCTGGCAGCGCTGGAAGATCATCTCGAAGCGCAAGGCTTTATCGATAGCCTCGAACTGCAGCGCCTGTTCGCGGCAATGCGCGCCAACGACTTGATCTGGTCGAGCGTGGTCAACCACTATCTGCTCGATCAGGATTCACCGGCCAGCGACCTGCTCTACTGGTTCGAGGACGGCGCACGAATCCCCGCGGCGTTCCTGAAAAGCTACAATCGCGACCTGCTGAAAGATAATCGCCTGAAAGAACCCGCCGGCTTTACCGTTGGCGGGGTCGCGATCGATCTTGCCAGCATCAAGACGCCGATGTTCGTCGTCGCGTTGAAGGACGATCATGTCTCGGCATGGGAAGCGGTCTATCGCGGCGCGCGCGACATGGGCGCCGACTTCGTGCTTGGCGGTTCGGGCCACAATGCTGGGGTGATCAACCCGCCCAGCCGCAACAAGCATGGCTATTGGACGGGCAAGACCATGCCCGACGATGCAAATGCGTGGCTAGAGAAGGCGACGAAGAATGAAGGCAGTTGGTGGCCGCACTGGACCGACTGGCTGACCGCCAAGGGCAGCGGCAAGGCCGTCGCGGCACGCACCATCACCGACGGGATCGAGCCCGCCCCCGGCACCTACGCGACGATGGCCTGACATGAGCGAGACGATGACCGACACCCGCGACGTGCTGACCTACAAGGAAGGACTTGCCGGACGGCTGCGCCTCAACCGGCCAAAGGCGTTGCACAGTCTCAATCGCCAGATGGTCCGCGACATGGCTGCCGCGCTCCACGAATGGCGCGACGATCCCGATGTGCGGATCATCCTGATCGACCAAGCGGAAGGGCGCGGTTTCTGCGCCGGCGGCGACGTTGTCGACATCAGCCAGAATGTCGACGGTCATGACGCCGCGGCGCGCGCCTTCTTCTTCGACGAATACCGCCTCAACCATCTCGAATATACGTACGGAAAGCCGGGCGTCGCCTTCATGGACGGGGTGACGATGGGCGGCGGCGTGGGCATCGCGTGCCCGTGCCGCTATCGCGTCGCGACCGAGCGGACGGTGCTTGCCATGCCCGAGACGACGATCGGCATTTTTCCCGATGTCGGCGGCGGTCGCTACCTTTCGCGGATGCGCGGTCGGCTCGCGCAATTCCTTGCGCTGACCGGCGCGAGGCTCGACGGTGCGGAGTGTCTCAAGCTGCGTCTTGCGACGCACTACATCCCCTCGGACCGGCTGGAGGAAGCCAAGGAACGGATCATGGCGCAGCCATTCCGAGTGCAGGCGATCCTCGACGAATTGTCGACGGACGACGTGCCCGAGGCGCGGATCATCGGCAACCTCGCCAAGATCGACCGCCATTTCGCCTCCGACCGGCTTGAAGACATTCTCGGCTCGCTCGATGCGGGTGCCGCTGAGGGCGACGATTGGGCGGCCAAGGAGGCCGCAACAATCCGCAAAAAATCGCCGATGGCCTGCAAGGTCAGCCTGCGCCTGCTGCAGGAAAGCCCGTACCAGCTCCACTTCGTCGACGAGATGCGGATGGAATATGGGATCATGGTCCGGCTGATCCATC
>JBDTMR010000138.1:0-4430 GCA_039934175.1 Sphingomicrobium sp. | reverse complement strand
GCACCCGATTCGTCGGTGGATGTTGCCGCCCGCTGCCGGGCGATCGCCCAACTGCTCTCCTGCAGAGAGGGATGGCAGGCAGCATCAGCCTCGCTGGGAGGGGCCTTCGCCAAGGCACAGCATGCGACACGGTTAATGCGGAGTAAGGACAAATGACGATCGTCTTTACCAGCACACTTCAGAATATCTTCAATGGCTCCCCGTTAAACAGGGCCATCGACAGCGAATGTAGTGAGTTTGAGGGATAGCATGCTCGAAAACCAGAAAATCCGGCCCGCTCAGGTCATCGGTCCGCTCGGCGAACCGCTAACGATCGATTCGCTTCCCGCCCCGGAAACGACTCGCTGGGTCGTTCGCCGCAAGGCCGAAGTGGTTGCCGCAGTCGCCGGCGGCTTGCTGACAGTCGACGAAGTTTGCGCACGATATACGCTTAGCCTCGAGGAGTTCACGAGCTGGCAGCGGGCGGTCGACCGATCCGGCATGCCAGGCCTGCGCGTGACCCGGATCAAGCATTACCGCGATCAGTACGAACGCCAACAACGGTACTGATCGCCTGTGAAGTGGACGGCGTTCCAAGGCCGCGCACCCCGTGCGCGGCCTTTTTGTTACGCATCCGGTCTGGACAGTCTCGATTCTTTGCGGAACAACATCGGGGCATCACGCGTCTTGATGCCGGAAGGTCGCGCCGCAACGACGGTGGGGCCACGAACAGGAGGGAAAGCGTAATGGTTACCTGGATCCTTATTGCAATTGTTGGCGGTATTCTTGGCTGGCTGGCCAGCATCGTCATGCGTACCGACGCTCAGCAGGGCATCATCCTTAACGTTGTGGTCGGCATCATCGGTGCCATCCTCGGCGGTCTGGTGCTTGCCCCGATGCTTGGTGGCGGTTCGATCACCAGTGGCGATTTCTCGCTGCCAAACCTGCTGATCTCGCTGCTTGGCGCGGTCATCCTGCTTGCGATCGTGAACCTCGTTCGTCGCGGCTCGGTTCGCTAAGACGCGATCATCGCAAGGAAATCGGGGCCGTCCGGATCATCCGGGCGGCCCCTTTTTGATGTCCGGACTATTGCAGTTCGAAACTCATCGAAACGCTGACCTGAAGTTCTTGCGTGCCGGGATCGATTTCGGTTTTAGCCGACGCCATCGCCGCGTCGCGGGCAAAAGCGACGGGGATGGGCGACGGGATATTCGCTCCGCTCTCGCTGACCGACAACAGGCGCACGATCCTCATGCCAAGCGCGCGGGCGTAAAGATCGGCGCGAGCACGGCCATTGGCGATCGCCTTGGTGCGGGCGTCGTCATACGCGCTCTCTGGCTTGTCGATGGTCAGCGACGGTCCGTTGATCTGGTTCGCCCCTTCACGAACCAGCGCGTCGAGGATTGAGCCGGTCCGCTTCAAGTCGCGAAATCTTACGCTCACATTGTTCGACGCGCGATATCCGGTGAGTTGAGGCGGCTGGTTTTCGACATAGCGATAATCGGGGTTGAGGCTGATTGACGAGGTCTGGATGTCCTTGTCGGCAATCCCGGCGCGCTTCAGCGCGGCTCGCACCCGCTCCATCTGCGCGGCATTCTGTTCGATCGCGGCAGTCGCGGTAGGCTGCATCGTCTGCACACCGGCGGAAACGACGGCCATGTCGGGAACGCGAGTCACCTCCCCACTGGCAACAATGTCGAGGCGCGTCCCATTCACTGCTGGCTGCGCATAGGCCGCGGCGGGGACCGCGAGCATTGCTGCCGCCATCATCGGGCGAAAAGAAATCATGTAAATCGCTCCCAAAATTAAATGCCGGGGAAGCATCGCTCCCCCGGCATGGCCTTAGAATGAACGTAGTGCTCAACGCCGCTTGAGAATCATTCGGTAAAGAAGCAGGATCACGAATGCACCGACGATAGCGCCGATGAAGCCGGCCCCGTTCATCGCGCTCTCAAATCCGAGCGCCTGGCCTGCGAAACCCGCAAGCAATGCACCGGCAATGCCGAGCAGGACGGTAACGATACAACCGCCAGGATCCTTGCCTGGCATCAGCAATTTGGCGATCGCGCCCGCGACGCCGCCGATAATGATCCACGCGATCCAGCCGTGCGCTTCGAGATACCCCATTTTCTAATCTCCCTTGTTTCTGCGCCGAATCGACCGGAGCGCAGGCTTTGAGTCAACACTTTTGGTGCCGCGCGGGGAACGAAGCGCACCGTTGGTCGAAATTCGCTTGGGTCGCGACGCCCCTTGCGCTTCCTGTTGCAGGCAGTGATATATTCGCGTAATACAGTCGAGCAGTTTCGGCTGCTTACTAGGCGAACATGGGCGAAAGATGGACCAGATGAACCGCGAATCCAGTTTCCAGAGCTCCGACACGTTGGTCGTGGTCGATCGGCCAAGCCGTCGCCGCTGGATCATTCTGGCGGCAATCCTGATCGGTGTCGCTGCCATTTTGCTGATGACCGGCGTGCTGGGCGGCAAGAAGGACGACACGGCTGCGACTGGCCCTGCCGCCGCTGGCGGAAAGAAGGGCGGCGTTGCAACCGCCGTCTCGGTGACCATTCCGGGTCGAAGCGAAGTCGCACGGACGATCACTGCGTCGGGCGCGCTTGCCGCGCGCCGTGACCAGCCGGTCGGCGTCGCTGGCGAAGGCGGCCTGGTTCGCTCGGTCAATGTCGATGCAGGCAGCTGGGTCAGGCAGGGGCAGGTGCTCGCCTCGATCGACCGCTCCGTCCAATCGCAGACGGCGGCGCAGCTTTCCGCCCAGGTCAATGCCGCGCGCGCCGATGCCGCGCTTGCCCAGAATGAATATGAACGCAGCCTCGCGTTGGTCGACCGCGGTTTCGTCTCGAAGGCCGATCTCGACCGCAAGATGGCTGCCCGCGACGCTGCACGCGCCCGGGTCAACGTCGCCCAGGCCCAGCTTGGTGCAGCCCGAGCCCAGATCGGTCGTCTCGATATTCGCGCCCCGACTTCCGGTCTTATCCTCGCCCGCAATGTCGAAGTGGGTCAGGTCGTCAGCGCCGGGTCCGGAGGGCTGTTCCGCATGGCCAGCGGCGGCGAGATGGAAATGCGCGCTCAGCTTTCGCAACAGGACCTGGCCGCCGTTCGCGTCGGTGTCCCGGCGTCGATTACAGCGATCGGTTCGGACGCCATCGTGCAGGGGCGGGTCTGGCAGGTTTCGCCGGTGATCAACCCGCAGTCGCGACTTGGCGAGGTGCGCATTTCGGTGCCCTACAGTGCCGGAATTCGACCGGGCGGGTTTGCCGAAGCGAAGATCACGTCAGGTACGACGACCGCGCCGATGCTTCCGCAGAGCGCCGTGCTGGCCGATTCGAAGGGCAATTACGTCTACATCGTCAACGGCAAGAACGAGGTCGAGCGCCGCAAGGTCGAAATCGGCGAAGTCAGCGACGAAGGCGTGACAATCCGCGACGGAATTGCCGGCAACGAACAGGTCGTCGTGTCGGCTGGCCCGTTCCTCAATCCGGGCCAGAAGGTCGCGCCGCGCAAGGTCGCAATCTCGGCTGCACTCACGCGTTAAACGATCGCCGTCGAAAAGGCTGAAACACGATGAATTTCCGGAATATCTCCTCCTGGTGCATCAAGAATCCGGTGCCGCCGATCGTGTTGTTCATCGGCCTTCTGCTGGCAGGAATCGTCGCGTTCATGCAGATGGACGTGAACAACAATCCGGATATCGATTTCCCGGCGGTCAACGTCGACATTTCTCAGCCGGGCGCAGCCCCGACCGAAATGGAGAACCAGATTACGCAGCGCGTCGAAAGCGCGATTCGCGGCGTGAACGGCGTGGACGAAATCAATTCGACCATTCGCGAAGGATCCAGTTCGACGTTCGTCCAATTCGACATCGGGACGGGCACCGACCGCGCGGTCAATGACGTCCGCAATGCCATCGCCCAGATCCGCGGCGACCTGCCTGACGGCATTCTGGAACCGCAGATCACGCGCGTCGATATTGCCGGGGATCCGATCCTGTTCGCCGCTGCCGAAACCACCGACATGTCGCTCGAACAGCTTAGCTGGTACGTCGACAACAGCCTGTCGCGCCGCTTGCTCGGCGTCGAAGGAATCGCTGCCGTCAGCCGCGAGGGCGGCGTCGACCGCACGATCCGCGTGGTACTCGATCCGGCCGCGCTCCAGTCGCAGGGAATCACCGCTGCCCAGGTCAACCAGCAGCTCCGGCAGACCAACCTCAACGCCGCCGGTGGCCGCGCAGAGATAGCCGGGTCGGAACAGTCGGTTCGGGTCATCGGCAATGCCACCGACGCCTACCAACTCTCGCAGACGCAAATCATCGTTCCCGGGGGTCGCAGCGTTCGCCTCGCCGACCTTGGCGATGTGAAGGATTCCTATTCCGAACAGCGCACCATTGCGCGGATGAACGGCCGCCAGGTCATCAGCTTCAACGTGCAGCGCGCCAAGGG
>JBDTMR010000137.1:0-4438 GCA_039934175.1 Sphingomicrobium sp. | reverse complement strand
ACCGGACCATGCTTGAAGCCATGCCCAGAACCGCCGCCGACCAGGACGATATCCGCGCAGTCGGGGTGGCGGTCGATGAGGAAGTCACCGTTCGAGCTATTTTCATATTGGCAAACACGCGTTTCGGTCAGCGGCGCTCCGCGCAGCATCGGAAAGCGCCGGTCGCGAAAAGCGATGATTTCCTCGAGCGCTTCGCGGGTCGGCTCGCGACTCTGGCGGTCGGGATCGACCTCGATGCCGTGAGCGTCGTGAGCGAATTTGACACCGCGTCCTTCCAGATCGGGGAAGCCATAATAGATGTCGCCGCCATTGAAATCGGCCCAACCGGGCATCCTTCCCGGCTGGAAGCGGCGATCTCCGGCGGGCGGTGCGAAGAAGAAAACCTCCTGCCGCGTTGCGACGATTCGGCGGCCAAGCAATTCTGGAAACACTTTGGGAAGCCACGGGCCGAGCGCAAAGACGAATCGATCGGCTTCGATGCGGGCGCCGGAACTCAGCAACATTCGGCCTTTCTCTGGCAGTGCGGCGACGCCCATTCGCAAGTCGACTCCAGCCGCCTGCATTCGGTGAACGAGGGTCTGGACCGCGCGACGCGCCATCAGTGTGCCAAAGTCGGGCTCGAACATGGCGGCGCGGACGCCAGTAAAATCGATCATTGGAAATCTACGGTCGAGGGCACTGCGATCTAGCTCCTCGATCGGAAAGCCCAGGGCCCGATTCACGCGCAGGGAATCGCTGAAATAATCTTCCGGATTGGCGCTGAAGAACAAAACTCCGTGGGCGACGAAAATTGGAAGGCCGGACACGCCGCTCAGCGCCTTCCATTCGACCAGGCTGTCGCGAGCCATCCGGCTATAAATGGCATCCTTGCCATAGCCCGCACGCGTCATCCGGCTCTCACCGCCGCTACTCGCTCGGTCGTTCGCTGGGCCCGCCATATCGATCAAGGTCACCGTGTGACCTGCACGGCGGAGATGCTCTGCAGTCCAGCTGCCAAACACGCCCGCGCCGATGACTGCAATCCGCCCGGTTGAGCCGACCGAGGCGGCGCGTACGAGTGCAGGAGCTGAAACGATCGCGCCGCCCGCTCCGGCAAGGAGCGAGCGGCGCGTAATAGACGGGGCAGGGCGATCCTCGCGGTTGCCGTCCACCGTTAAAGTCACAGCCTTATCCGCGTTCCGGTTCCGGCGCCGGCGGCGGCGGGGGAGGTGGCAACGGGCAGGCTTCGGTCGCCAGGATCACCGAACCGTCGCTGCAAGTCTGCGACGCGGGAGGCAGTGGTGGCGGCGGCGGCGGCGGCGGTGGCGGTGGCGGTGGTACCGCTTCCGACCGGAAGGCCTTGCGGAATGTCAGTCCGATTGTGCGTGGCTGACCGACATTATATCCCAGCCTTGCGCGTCCACCGCGTTCGCGATCGAATGACAGTTTCGGGTTCGTATCGAAGATGTTGTTGGCATAAAGGATGACGTCGAGGCCGCTGTCGAATTCGACGCCGACCGACAGGTTCACCAACTGGTAGGCCTTCAGTTTCAGGAACGGCGTCCAGTCGAATACCCCGTTTGCGCCCGAATTGCCGTTCAGGGGGTCGTAAAAGATCATGTTGGTGCGCGCGCCTACGAACGGTTCCTGATCGCCCGGTTGGGTGATCCGGCCGCCGATATGTTGCAAACTGCCGGTGATGTACCAATTCGCACTGTCGCTCAGCCGCGACCCATAGGTCGCCGTTGCCGCTGCCTGGAATTTCGGCACCGACGGCAAACGGTTTCCTTTGCGAATACCCGTCAGGCTGGCCAGCGTCGCATTGTCGACCGTGGAATCGAATTCCGACTGAATGAGGCTGCCCGCGAACGAGAATTGAAGGCCGGGGATGGGCCGTGCCGAGAATTCGGCTTCGACCCCGGTAGTATGCGCCTTTGCAACATTCAGCACGATCCGCGATGAGCAACTGCCGGCGTCCACTGTAACCTGCAAATCCTTGATCTGCGTATGGAAGATGGCGGCATTGAAAGTAATCGGTCCCTTCGAATATTTCACCCCAGCTTCGTAATTCCACAGCGTTTCGTCGTCATAGGCTTCGGACTGGAAGGGGCTGTAGATTGCAACGTCGGAGGGGGTGCACAGACTTAAGTTGAGCGGATCGTTGATACCGCCGAGCCTGAAGCCTTTTGCTGCCTGCAAATTCAGGCTGAAATTGCGATTGGGCTCCCACGTTGCAATCACGCGTGGGCTGAATCCGGTCGACTTGGTCTTGTCCCCCAGACGGGTGTCGCCATTCGCGAACAGTCCGCCCGAGATGAAGTCGCGGGTTTCAGTAAAGTCGTAATAACGGCCGCCGGCGGTCAGCTTGATCTGACCGAAGTCGTAGCTCGCCTCTCCGAACAGGGCCTTTTGCGTAATGTCATAGGGCAGGTCGGCATTATAGGGCGAATCCGCGCCGAAGCCGTTGGCGGTGCTCGCCGAAACGCCCGCGCCGAGTGCGGCATCGACATAGGAATCATATCCCGGTGTCGGCAGCCGCTGGGTGTAGTCGCGGGCAATATCGGTATAAAATCCTCCGATCACCCACTGTAACGGCCCAGGGCCGGTCGATCCCAACCGAAGCTCCTGCGAGAATTGCTTGAGCTTCGTGGTGTCGCGCAGGTTGGAGGGCACGCCGAAAATGCCGTCGGCGAGCCCGAGATTGACCGATACCGAATGGGTCAGCGCCGATGCGTCGCGGCTCACCAGGATGTCGCGATTGATATAGCTGCTGATCGACGTCAGTTCGACATTGCCGAACGCGATGCTGGCAGTGAGATCGGCAAGCAAGGTGTTGTCGCGGAATTCCTCGCGTTTAAGCAGATATTGCTTGCGCTTGCCGATCAGGTCGCCACCGGTGGTGGTGAACTGGTTGTCGAACAGGTTATAGAATTCCTCGCGGTTGAACCCGTTTGCGCGAATTTCCTGGTACACGATCCGCGGGGTGATCTTGATGTCCGCCGTGGGTTCCCAAAGCAGGGAAATACGGCCGCCAGCGCGGCTTCCGTCGTTGACGTTCTTGCCCGCTGCGGGACCGACGGCGTCGATGAAGCCGGCATAATGCGTGCCATAGGCGACCGCGCGAATCGCGGCATTGGCGCCCAGCGGAATGTTGACCGCTCCCTTCAGATGGTAGCCGATGTCGCTTTCTTCGACGGTGTTGACGTTGGCCTCGACCAGCCCCTCGGTGACGCCGAGCTTCGGCTGGTTGGTAATGTAGCGAAGCGTGCCGCCGACGCTTCCTGAACCGAACAACGTGCCTTGCGGCCCGCGCAGGGTCTCGACCCGGTTGAGATCGAACAGATCGAAGTCAGGCGTGAACAGCGACAGCGAAATCACGCTTTCGTCGAGATAGACGCCGACCTGTTCCTTTACACCGGGTTGGTCGCGGATGATCTGGCCGGCGGAAACACCGCGGATCGACACCTGGCTCTGACCCGGACCTAGGTTCTGAACCGCCAGGCCTGCGACGTTGCGGCTGATTTCTTCGACCGTGCTGGCATTGGCGCGCTGAATGTCTTCTTGGGTCTGGGCGTTGATCGAGAACGGAACGTCCTGCACGCGGGTCGACCGCTTGGTCGCGGTGACAATGATCGCGTCTTCGTCATCTGGCGTCGCAACGTCGGGGTTCGGACTAGTGTCCTGCTGCGCGGTCTCTTCAGCGGCGGTTTGCGCAAGCGATGGCGAAGCGATGGCGGCAAACGCGGCACCCAGCAGCAAATGGCTGGCAAATCGAGCGGAAAATTTCATCGGACGACCTTCCCTGTTGTTCTCCGGCGCGCGCCCCCGAACGCCGAAGTGGGCAATCTGACTTCGGCTAATTCGTTACGCCAGTGAAACTGACAATGATCTGCGGTTTGCCGCCTGGGTGTTGCGCCCGCGCATCAACCAAATGGAAGGAGTGTGTCTGGCGGAGTTTGAGCCAGACGCATGCCTTTGCGTGCCAAGAAGGCGTGGCGGACGATCTCGGCTTGCTGTTCCAGGCCGTAGCGAGCGAAACTCCACTCATCGCGCAGATCGTAGCCATATCGGCAGAAGGGGTGACGCATCAGCGGCAAATAGAAACGCCCTCGCGTCTGGGCCTGCCAGACATGGGTCATCTCGTGCATGAAGAGGCCCTGCATGGCGAAATCTTCGCGCGCGAAATCATCGGACCAACTGGGGCTGTCCGGATGGAAGTGAATATTGCCCGTGGGTGCCATCACGATCCCCTTCGGCTGGAATGGCCACCACTTGCGCCGGACGAGGCGGACACGGTCGTAATCGACCGCTGCCCCGAAGAGCGATCGGGCCATTTCGACCTCGCCGGATGTCAGGGGACGCGATGCGGACATGGGCTGCGGCCATAAGACCCGTTGGTCGCTGCGTCGAGCGGCCCCTTGCAGCCCGCCCGCCACGCCGCTAGGGCAAAGCCAAATTC
>JBDTMR010000136.1:0-4481 GCA_039934175.1 Sphingomicrobium sp. | reverse complement strand
GATCGACGATTATCACGCCATGTCGAAAGAGAAATACGAGTCCAAGATGGGTGGGCCCAAACCCCAACCTTAAGCGGCGATTTCGCTCAGGATCGCATCCAGCAGCAGGCGACCGGCTTCGCTTGTTCCCACGCGATCGCCTTGGCGCCACATCAAACCGTGCCCGACTAGCCGGGCTACTGCGTCGTCTTCTACGATGGCCCGACCGAACCGGTGGCTTAGCGCCACGACATCGATCCCCTCGACCAATCGAAGTCCCATCACCAGCGCTTCCTGCGCGCCTTCCTCTGCGCTGAGCAATTCTTCTTCAACCAGCCCGTGACTGTTGCGCGCGACGGCACCCATGAAATTTTCCGGCTTGCGGTGGCGAACGGTGCGCATGCCCAGCCGTCGGCCGTGCGCGCCGGGCCCGATTCCGGCATAATCGCCGTAACGCCAATAGGTTAGATTGTGCCGGCTCTCCGCGCCTGCGCGGGCATGGTTCGAAATTTCGTAGGCCGGGATCCCCGCCGACGCAGTGCGCGCCTGGGTCAGTTCGAATAGCGCCGCTGACCGCTCGGCATCGAGCGGTTCGAACGCATGCTTTGCGACATCGGTCGCAAAGCGGGTGCCGGGCTCAATGGTCAATTGGTAGAGCGACAGATGTTCGGTGCCGAGCGCGATTGCGCGGTCGAGGTCGGCGCTCCACCCCACCTCGTCGTCGTCGGGCAAGGCGTAGATTAAATCGAAGCTGACCCGGGAGACGGCGTTTTGCGCTGCGGCAAGCGCGCGCTGGCCTTCGTCGGCGCTGTGGGCGCGGCCCAGGAATGCCAGCTTGGAATCGTCGAAGCTTTGCAGGCCAAGGCTGATCCGATTGACGCCGGCCGCGGCGAGATCGGCGAAGCGGGCGGCCTCGGCGCTATTCGGATTGGCTTCCAGCGTGATTTCGATATCGGCGGCAGGTTTCCAAAGGTCGGTTGCAGCGCGAATCACCGCTTCTGCGGTGGCGGGCTCCATCAGCGACGGTGTCCCGCCACCGAAGAAGATACTCGTCAGCGTCCGATCGGGCAGCAGGGCGGCCTCGTGCTCCAGATCGCGAAGCAAGGCATCGCGCCAGGCCTCCTGGTCGACGCTGTCGCGAACATGACTGTTGAAGTCGCAATAAGGGCATTTGCTGACGCAGAACGGCCAGTGGACGTACAGCGCGAGCGGAGCGCGGTCGGTCACGTCAGTGCGGCGACCAGCTTTTTGAACGCCTCGGCGCGGTGACTGATGGCGTACTTCTGCGCCGGATCGATTTCCGCAAAGGTCTGGTTCATGCCGTTGGCGGCGAACATGGGATCGTATCCGAAGCCTTTCTCGCCGCGGGGCGGCCAGGTCAGCGTGCCGGCGACGCGACCCTCGAAAACTTCCTCGCCGCCATCGGGCCACGCCAGCGCCAGCGTGCAGACGAAGCTTGCGCTCCGATCGACGCCCTCTCCTTGCGCGGCGAGCAGTCCTTCAACCTTGCCCATCGCCATGTACCAGTCGCGGCCGGGCGCACCCTCGAATGCCTGCCACTCGGCCCAGTCGGCGGTGTAAACGCCGGGCCTTCCGCCCAGCGCCGCAACTTCCAGCCCGCTGTCGTCGGCCAAGGCAGGAAGTCCCGATGCTGCAGCGCTGGCATGCGCCTTGATCAACGCATTGTCGCGAAAGGTCGTGCCAGTCTCTGCCGGTTCGTCCAGCCCCAGTTCGCCCGCTGAAACCGTCTCGATCGCGAACGGCGCAAGCAAGGCCCGAATTTCGCGCACCTTGCCCACATTATGACTGGCAACGACGATCTTGGGACCGATTGGCTTCACCGGCCAGTAGCTTTCAGCTGGCCCTTGAAGATTTCCGTGCAACCGATCCGCGCCAGGCGGAGCAAACGGAGCAAGCCTTCTTCGTCGAACGTCGCACCCTCGGCAGTCAATTGCGCTTCGACGATATTGCCGTCGCCGGTCATCACGAAATTGCCGTCGGAATGGGCATTCGAATCCTCGTCATAATCGAGGTCGAGCACTGGTGTTCCCTGGTAGATGCCGCACGATACCGCCGCCACCTGGGTGGTAATCGGATCGCTCTCGATCTTCTTTTCGGCGAGCAATTTGTCGACCGCGATTCGAAGCGCGACCCAGGCGCCGCTGATGGACGCGGTGCGCGTGCCGCCATCGGCCTGGATGACATCGCAATCCAGCGTGATCTGGCGTTCGCCGAGCGCCTTCAGATCGACCACCGCCCGCATCGAGCGGCCAATCAGGCGCTGGATTTCCTGCGTCCGGCCCGATTGCTTACCCTTGGCCGCCTCGCGATTGCCGCGGGTGTGGGTGGCGCGGGGCAGCATGCCATATTCTGCCGTCACCCATCCGCTGCCCTTGCCGCGAAGCCAAGGCGGAAGCCGCTCTTCGACCGAAGCGGTCACCAGCACGCGGGTTTCCCCGAAACTGACGAGGCAGCTGCCTTCGGCATGTTTGGTGAAGGCGGGCTCGAACGTCAGTTCGCGCATCTGGTCGGGGGTGCGGCCGGAAGGGCGCATGAAAGTCTCCTTGATGGCTGATTTGGCTGCTCCCTAGACCCTGAGCCTCGGCAATCCTAGATGGGTCGCGATGAACGCGCCCATTCCCGAGCTTACCGACCGGATGCGCCAGGTCTTTGGCCTGGTCGTCGAGGCGTATCTGGAGCGTGGGATTCCGGTCGGGTCGAAAGTGCTGGCGCCAAGCATCAGCCTGTCGCCCGCATCAATCCGCGGCGTCATGCAGGAATTGGAAGAACGCGGCCTCCTGACCCATCCGCACACGTCGGCGGGCCGGATGCCGACCGAGAGCGGGCTTCGCCTGTTCGTCGATGGCATGATGCAGGCCAGCCTCCCCAAAGCGGCGGAGCGCGCCGCAATCGAACACCCCATGCAGCGGATCGGGACGATCGAGGATGCACTCACCGGCGCGACGGCGGCGCTCAGCGGCCTGTCGGCCTGCGCCGGGGTCATCCTGACGCCGAAGCAGGAATTGCGGCTCAAACAGCTTTCCTTCGTCCCGCTCGACGCCAATCGCGCGCTTGCCGTGCTCGTCGGAATGGACGGCAATGTCGAAAACCGGGTCGTCGACCTGGCGCCCGGCACCAGCGCGCTCGCGCTGGTCGAGGTTGGCAATTATGTCACCGCGCGCCTGTCCGGCATGACGCTTGGCGAGGCGGAGGCGCGGTTACGTAGGGAAATCGGCGACCGGCGCGAAACCATCGACCGGGTCGCTGCCGAACTGGTCGCATCGGGGATGGCGCAGTGGAGCAACGATGCCGCGCAGCGCCCGGTGCTGATCGTTCGCGGACAGGCCAATCTGATCGACGGCGATGCCGCGGCCGACCTCGACCGGGTCCGCCAATTGCTCGACGAACTGGAAGACCGGCAGGAAATCGCACGGCTTCTGGAAAGTGCGCGCGAGGCCGACGGATGCCGAATTTTTATCGGCAGCGAGAACAGAATGTTCGCTTTGTCTGGATCGAGCGTCATTGCCGCCCCATATCGCGACGGCGATGACAAAGTGGTCGGGGTGGTCGGTGTGATCGGCCCGACCCGGTTGAACTATGCCCGCGTGGTTCCCATGGTGGATTTCACTGCGCAGGCCTTATCACGATGGATGCCATGAACGACGAAAACGAAAACTTTCACGACGAAGCCGAAGAGATCCGCAACGAGACCGCTGCCGATGCTCCGGAAGTGGCCGAGCACGATCGCGTGGCCAAGCTTGAGGCGCAGCTGGAGGAGGCCAATAACAAGGCGCTCTATGCCGCCGCAGAATTGCAGAATGCGCGGCGCCGGATGGACAAGGAGTCCACCGATGCGCGGGCTTATGCAGCTGCCGGCTTCGCCCGCGACATGCTGGCGATCAAGGATCACCTCGATCGCGCGTTGGCCGCGGTGAGCGAGGAATTACGCGCCGACCAGACCGCCGCCAACTTCCTTGCCGGGATCGAGGCGACGTCGCGCGAACTGGACCAGGTGTTCGCCCGCAACGGTGTCGAAAGGGTGCCGGCCAAAGGCCTGCCCCTCGATCCGCACAAGCATCAGGCAATGATCGAAATTCCCAGTGAAGAAGAACCGGGAACGGTCGTCGAAGAGATGCAGGCCGGCTACCAGATGAAGGATCGGCTGCTCCGGCCGGCGCTGGTCGGCGTCGCCAAGCGTCCCGACTGAGGCAATCTGCAGTTCATCAAGCGCGCGCTAACCAGCGGCGCGACGTTGCAAGGGGTTCGATCATGAAGATGTTGGCGCTGGCCCTGACGGCCGCATTGCTTGGCACGGTCGGTGGACCGGCGATGGCCGTACCGACGAAGGCGAAGGCCAAGGTTGCGACCGACTGGTCGAAAACCGTCGCCGCGACGCCCGAAGGCGGGATTGTCATGGGCAATCCCAAGGCGAAGGTGACCTTGGTCGAATATGGCTCGCTAACCTGTTCGCACTGCAAGCATTTCGCAGAAATCGGGGTCAA
>JBDTMR010000135.1:0-4574 GCA_039934175.1 Sphingomicrobium sp. | reverse complement strand
ATCCGGGTCTGTACGCGGCTGGTATCGCCGGGGCGCCGGTGACGAAATGGGAGCTTTACGACACCGCTTACACCGAACGGTACATGGGCGATCCGCGCAAAGTTGAAGATGCCTACGCAAGATCGAACGCGATCGACGACGCCGGCAAGATTCGCGATCCGTTGCTCGTCATCCACGGCATGAGTGACGACAATGTGGTTTTCCAGAATTCGACCGCCTTGTTCGCCAAATTGCAAGGCGACGCGGTGCCGTTCGAGATGATGGTCTATCCAGGCTACACCCACCGCGTCAGCGGCCCCAAAATCAGTGTTCACCTGTGGACATCGATCTTCCAGTTCCTCGAGAGGCACGGAATTCCCGGCGGGCCGCTTTGACTCCTTTCGCGAGGAGGATTGACCGGGCGCGGCGAATGCGTCGTAGGGTAAGGCATGGCTGAAGAGTCCCCATCGAAACAAGGTCTGACACTGAACGGCGCCTGGTCGATGGCCGTCGGTGGCATGATCGGCGGCGGCATCTTCGCCACGTTGGGCGTCGTGATCACGGTCGCCGGCCGCTACGCCTGGCTGAGCTTCGTCATCGGCGGACTGATCGCGTTGGCAACCGGGCACAGCTATGCGCGCCTGACTGTCGAAGAAGGGCGGTCGGGCGGCGCCTATCGTTTCCTCAAGACCGAAGGGTTTGAACGCAGCGCAAAGTTCGTCGCATGGCTGCTGATCCTTGGCTACATTCTGACCGTCTCCGTCTACGCTTATACGTTTGGCGCTTATCTCGGTAACGCGATTGGTGGGCCATCATGGCTCCCCGGTGCCGCCGCGGCAGGCGCGATCATCGTCCTGACGGGCGTGAATTTGATTGGTGTTCACGAAGCGGCCTTCGTCGAGATTGTCGCAGTCTGGGGCAAGTTGTTCATCCTGCTCGGTCTTGCCTTTCTGGGACTGATGCATTGGGACGTTGCCAAGCTCGACGTTCCAGGAGCAACGCCGGGCATCCCGGGTGCCATCGTCGGCGCGGCGACCGTCTTCATGGCCTATGAGGGATTCCAGTTGCTGACTTACGGATACGAGGAACTGGAGGATCGCGAGGTCTTGATCGGCCGGGCGATCGAATGGGCGATCCTCGCAACCATCGTCGTCTATGTCGTCGTCGCGTTGGGCACTCCGATGCTCGTCGGAGCCGATCAGGTCGTCGCCAAGCACGAGGTAGCGCTTGCCGAGGCCGGTCGCGCGGCACTGGGGGTATTCGGCTTTGTTGCGGTCACGGTTGCGGCGGCCTTTTCCACGGGCTCCGCGATCAATGCGACCTTGTTCGCAACGGCGCGCCTTTCCCGCGATGTGGCGAAGGCTGGCGATCTTCCCGATCAATTCGCCCGCGAGGATGAGGGCGGGACCCCTTATCTGGGCATCATCATCATTGCATCTGTTGCGCTGGTGCTAGCGCTCTTCGGTGGACTGGAAAATCTTGTTCAGGCAGCGAGCTTCGTGTTTCTAGGCGTTTTCACGATCGTGAATTTCATCGCATGGCGCCGGGATCATGGTTGGTGGGCGCTGCCGGGCGCAATTGGCGCTGGACTGGCGGGATTGACCCTTGCAGCCCATCTTGCCGGCCTTATCTGAACATTCACGGCCGCTACGGCCGCAACAAGGAAATTGAAATGAGCGGCTACAGGCTCGTGGTAGTGGGTGCGACCGGCAATGTCGGGCGCGAAATCCTCAATATTCTGGCGGAACGGCAATTCCCGCTTGCCGAGATTGCAGCGGTCGCGAGTCCGCGCTCGACCGGCGACATCATCGATTTTGGTGACAGCGGGAAAGAACTGAAGGTCCAGAATATCGAGCATTTCGATTTCGAGGGCTGGGACATCGCGCTGTTCGCGGCAGGCGGCGACGTTTCGAAGGCTTATGCACTCAAGGCTGCCAATGCCGGTTGCACGGTAATCGACAACAGTTCGCATTTCCGCATGGACCCGGATGTGCCGCTGATCGTGCCGGAAGTGAATCCGGAGGCGATCGACGGCTATCGCGCCAAGAACATCATCGCCAACCCGAATTGCTCGACCGCGCAGATGGTCGTCGCGTTGAAGCCGCTGCACGATGCCGCGCGCATCAAGCGGATTGTCGTCGCGACCTACCAATCGGTTTCGGGCGCGGGCAAAGCCGGAATGGACGAACTGTTCGAGCAAAGCCGCAACATCTTCGTCGGTGACAGCAACACGCCCGTCAAATTCACCAAGCAGATCGCGTTCAACGTCATCCCCCACATCGACAGCTTCCTCGACGACGGGTCGACCAAGGAAGAATGGAAGATGGTGGTCGAAACCAAGAAGATTCTCGGCTCCGCGATCAAGGTCAGCGCGACCTGCGTCCGGGTCCCGGTCTTCGTAGGCCATAGCGAAGCCGTCCATGTCGAATTTCACGACGAGATTTCTGCCGACGAAGCGCGAGACCTGCTGCGTGAGGCGCCGGGCGTGATGCTCGTCGATAAGCGCGAGGATGGCGGCTATGTCACGCCGGTCGAATGCGTCGGTGATTATGCCACCTTCGTCAGCCGTGTGCGCGAGGATCCGACCGTCGACAATGGTCTGGCGCTTTGGGTGGTCAGCGACAATCTGCGCAAGGGTGCCGCATTGAACGCGGTCCAGATCGCCGAATTGCTGGGCCGTCGCCACTTGCAGAAAGCGGCCTGACGCTTACGGTCTTTCCAACCAACAGGAGGAAAGACATGCGTACGTCCGTCATCATCCTTGCACTCTTCACTACGTCTGCCTGCCAGCAGACGCCGAAAGGCGAACGGCCGCCGGTCACCGAGACGCAGGCCATCAAGATCGCCGAGGCTGCGGAATCGACCTTCACCGGCAACGAGCCTGACCGGATCATGGATCAATATGTGGATGGTGCCGTGATGATCGACGCGGCGACCGCCAATCCCAGCACCGACCGCAAGGTACAGAGCGGTTGGGCCAAGACTTTCGTCAGCATGAAGCCTGCCGATTTCCGGGTCACCGACCGTCATGTCCAGATCGTCGGCCCGGACGCGTTCGTCAGCTCGGGCGTCGAGAACTTCACCGTGTCCGCCGGCACGGCGCGACCGGTCGTCAGCGCGCGCTTCACCGATGTATTCCAAAGGCAGAAAGATGGCCGCTGGAAGATCGTCCATGAACATATCTCGATGCCTCCTGCACCGACCGGGACGGCCGGGTGAGCGAGACGTTGCGTGGCGGATGTTCGTGCGGGCGTATCCGTTACGAGGCCGACATAGACGATTACGAAGCCTATCTTTGTCATTGCCGGATGTGCCAGCGCGCGAGCGGAAATGTCAGCCTGGCCCTGAAGAATATCGAGCAAGCTCAGGTGCGGTGGTCGACCGAGCCGGACTGGTATCGGTCGAGCGCGATTGCGCAGCGACCGTTTTGCGCCTCATGCGGGACTTCGCTCGGATTTCGATACGATCAAGGCTCGACGAAGATGGACCTGACCGTTGCGAGCTTCGAGGAGGCCGGGCGTTTCCGCCCTGTCAGCCACTTCGGCGCCGAGAGCATGCACGAGGCCTGGCTCGACACCGCCGATTTGCCGCAGACCCGCTGCGATGACTTTGCCGCGCTGGTGGCGCGATGGACGCAATCAGGAACCACGCCGCCGCAATGAACGACGTAACTATCCATCATTGGACCGCTTCCGACGGAGTAGAGCTCGCTTGGCGCGAAATTGGGGAGGGGCGTGCGGTCGTCCTGGTCCATGGGCTGTTTTCGGACGGCATCACCAATTGGATCAAGTTCGGAACGGCGGCGAAAGTCGCGGCCAATGGCTTTCGCGTCATCATGCCCGATCTGCGCGCACACGGAATCAGCGGAAAACCGCATGACCCAGCGCAGTACCCCGATGGTATCCTGGGCCGCGACCTCGAGGAGTTGATCGCACACCTGCACCTCGACGATTACGATCTTGGCGGCTTTTCGCTGGGCGCACGGACGACCGTGCAGGCAATTGGCGAAGGGCTACGACCCCGCCGCGCGGTGCTTGCCGGGATGGGGTACGAGGGCTTGACCGGCTGGCTCCGCCGCAAGCACTTCTTTCTCGACGCGATTGCGAACGTCGATACGTCATCGCGCGGCGACCCGCACTGGATGGCGATCCAGTTCATGAAGACGATGAAGATCGACCTCGAAGCGGCAAAACTCTTGCTGCCCACATTTACCGATGCGGCGCCTGAATGGCTGGATGCATTCACGATGCCGACCATGATCCTGTGCGGGACTGAGGACGAGGACAATGGATCGGCTCCGCGTCTTGCTGAAACACTCCCAAATGCGACCTACGCGCCGGTTCCGGGCACGCACATGTCGAGCGTGACCAAGCCAGAATTCGGCGAACGGCTGGCAGCATTCGTTGCCCAGCCTTGACGTCGAGGACGCGTCAGGCCAGTCACATGCTACGCGAAAAACATAATAATATCAGGATGAGGAGCCTTCCTTTGAATCGTTTCACCGCTTCCGTTTCGCTCGCCGCATTGGCGTTGGTCACCGCTGGCTGCAGCACTGCACAGGCCCAGCCGATGGCAAGTGCCGCCGAAACCCCCAC
>JBDTMR010000134.1:0-4625 GCA_039934175.1 Sphingomicrobium sp. | reverse complement strand
CCCCTACCGGCAAATTCCTACCAGCCCGTTAGCCGCGCCGCACTATTCGCTCAGCGCGGCGACCAGTGCGTCGTTGAAGGCCGGAATGTCATCCGGATTGCGGCTGGTGATCAACTTGCCGTCGACCACGGCCGCACCGTCGATGACATTGCCACCCGCATTGCGCAGGTCGGTGCGGATCGATGGCCAGCTCGTCACCGTCTTACCGCGAATCACGTCCGCCTCGACGAGAAGCCACGGCCCGTGGCAGATGGCAGCCACCAGCTTGCCGGCATCGACGAAGCCTCGAATGATATCGATCGCCGCTGCCTCCGTCCGCAACCGATCCGGATTGCCAACGCCGCCGGGCAGCAGAAGCGCATCATAAGCGCCGACGTCCACCTCGTTCAGAATGATGTCCGGCTTGATCGCTTTGCCCGGCTCGTCATGCACCGTGCCGAGAATTTCCTCTTGGTCGAGCGAGGCCAGCGTTACCTTCGCGCCTTCGTCGATCAGGCGCTGACGAGGCTCGAACAACTCGCTCTCTTCGAAGCGGTTGGTTGCCATGATGAGGACGTGACGACCATCGAGTTTGGACACGGGCTTCTCCTGTTTTGCGGCGCGATGGAACTGCGGGGCACTTCGAGCGATTTGGCATTCAAACGCGTGAGGCCAAACTTCCCAGGCCGCACCCAACGATCCGGGAATGCAGAATGTTGCGTCATTGCACCGATAGTCAGGCCGGTTACACGCGCAAGCGACATGGCGACGCGTGGCAGTATTTCGACGAGCACCGCAAGCGCATCACCGACGCGGAGACGATCGACCGATTGGACCGGATCGCGCTCCCCCCGGCGTATACCGACGCCTGGTTCTGCAAACATGAAAACGGACATATCCAGGCCACCGGCAAGGACGCACGCGGCCGCAAGCAATATCGCTACCATCCCGACTATCGCTCGAAGCAAGACGCATCCAAGTTCGACGGCTGCTATGATTTCGGCAAAAGGCTCGGCAAGCTTCGCCGCCGGGTCGAAAAGGATTTGCGCCGCCGCAAGCTGGCGAGGGAAACCGTGTTGGCGGCCGTCGTGCGATTGCTCGACAATGCCTATTTCCGCGTCGGCAACGAGCAATATGCCAAGTCGAACAAGAGTTTCGGTGCGACGACGTTGCGCAACCGCCACGTCCGCAAGAAAGGTCGGTCGGTCGTCATGCGTTTTGCCGGCAAGCACGGCATCATGCACGAGCACAAGATTACCGATCGAAGCCTCGGCCGGATCGTGCGGCAATGCCAGGATCTGCCCGGCCAATCCCTTTTCCAATATGTGAACGGTGACGGCGAGCCGCACCCGATCAGTTCGAACGACGTCAATGATTATATCCGCGAGGCGACAGGCGGAGACTTTACCGCCAAGCATTTCCGCACATGGGGCGCGAGCGTCATCGCGTTCGAGCAGTTGTTGAACAAGCCGGAGGAAGAAAAGATCGGCCTACAGTCGGTGCTCGAACCGGTCGCCGAGGCGCTCGGCAACACGCCGGCCATCAGCCGCAAGAGCTACATCCATCCGGCCGTCATTGATGCCGTCAAGGACGATCCCGAAGACCCG
This sequence comes from Sphingomicrobium sp., assembly GCA_039934175.1. Taxonomy (GTDB): domain Bacteria; phylum Pseudomonadota; class Alphaproteobacteria; order Sphingomonadales; family Sphingomonadaceae; genus Sphingomicrobium. Next base: position 3,039 of record JBDTMR010000134.1, on the reverse strand, counting down.
TTGGCTGGCCTGAAAATCCCGCGCTCGGGAAAGAGGCTATCTCAGGCTGAAACCGGGTTGATTGCGTTCCTGAAACCCAAGCCCCGGAGACGTCGGAAACCTGCTACGGGTTGAACCGGCGCGGTTGGCCGCCCATTGTCATGGCATGTCTTCAACATCTGCCGCACTCAGCGACGCCGCTTCGAAAACCGAAATCATGGCCAGGAAAGGCGCCGCCCCGGTGGTCGGCGTGTTCGACTGGCTTGCCGACAATCTGCACGGGCTAGCCGTCGGCGGCGCGATTGCCGTTGGAATCGTCGGAATCATGCTGGTCGTCCGGGCGTTCGGACGCCGCCTTCTTCAAAGCGACCCCGATTGCCTGCATTGGCGCGGCGTAACCGCGGCCGTGCTTGCCAAGACAGGCATCTTCTTCATGGTCGCTGCGGCGGTCGAGATCGTGACCTCCTACGCGCCGGTCCCGGCGAAGCTCCAGAACCTTCTCCATACCCTGTTCATCATTGCCGCCGCCTTCCAGTTTGCAATCTGGGCGCGCGAGTTGGTGCTGGGCGTCGTTCGAAGCCGGGTCGGTGAGGAGCCCGGCGAATCCACCCTCGGCAACGCAATGTCGATCATTCGAGTCCTCGTCAGCGTAGCGGCATTCGCGATTGCCGGGATCGTCATCCTCGACAATCTTGGCGTCAACGTCACCACGCTGGTCGCTGGCCTCGGCGTTGGCGGCATCGCGATTGGTCTCGCCGCACAGGGCATCTTCTCGGACCTGTTCGCTGCTCTCTCGATCGTGTTCGATCGCCCGTTCCGGCGCGGCGACACGGTGCGTTACGGCGGCACTGGCGGATCGGTCGGCACGGTCGAACGAATTGGCTTGAAGACCACCCGGATCCGTTCGGTGAGCGGCGAGCAACTCATCATCTCGAACACCAAATTGCTGGAACAGGAACTGACCAATGTCGCGGAAGCCAAGACTCGGCGGGTCTGGTTGCCGTTCGGCGTCATTTATCAGACGTCGCCCGAGGTCATCGACAGCCTGCCGAAAATCGTCGACGAGGTGCTCGCCCCGATCAAGGGCGTTCGTCAGGTCCGATGCTGCGCGACCAACTTTGGCGACAGCTCGATCGATATCGAGCTGGTTTACGACGACCGCACCAACGACGCCGACACGCTTGCCAAGCACAAGTCGGCGATCATTATCGGAATCATGCGGATCTTCGAACGCGACGGCATCGAATTTGCCTACCCAACCCAGACCACCTTCACCTCCGCCCCGGACGGCACCATGATCATGCCCTATCCGACCGTGCAGCCGGTGGTCTCGGTACCGAACGGCGCGCTCGAAAAGCAGCCAAAGTCGCGGCAACCGGCAAAGTGACGACGCTTGCCGTAGCGTCATCCCAGCGCCCCTTGTCAGCGCTTGGCGCACCGGCCTAGGAGAGGGAATGGCGAGCCTGAGCATCGACGATCTGACCGGGATGACCGGAAGCGAAATCGGCACCTCGCGCTGGTTTGTCGTCGGGCAGGATCGCATCCACGCCTTTGCCGACGCGACCGAAGATCACCAGTTCATCCACGTCGATCCCGCTGCTGCCGCAATGACTCCGTTCGGCGGCACCATCGCCCACGGCTTCCTCTCGCTCTCTTTGCTGTCCGCAATGGCCTATGACGCCATCCCCAAGGTCGATGGCGTAAAGATGATGGTCAATTACGGTTTCGACCGGGTCCGCTTCCTCGCCCCGGTGCGCAGCGGATCGAAGGTTCGCGGTCGCTTCGTCCTCGCCGCCTTCGACGAGCGCGCGCCTGGCCAATATCTCGCCCGCTACACCGTCACTGTCGAAATCGACGGCAGCGACAAACCCGCCCTCACCGCCGACTGGCTCGGCCTGACGTTCATCTAAGGAGCTTTTTCCATGTCCATGCGCGACGCCCTCATCGTCTCCACCGCCCGCACCGCTATCGGCCGTGCCTATAAGGGCGCGTTCAACGCCACCCCGGGCGCCACGCTTGGCGCATTTTCGGTGAAAGCGGCGATCGAACGCGCCGGCATCGACGGCGGCGAGGTCGAGGATTGCATCATGGGTGCCGCACTCCAGCAGGGCACCACCGGCGGCAACATCGGTCGCCAGGTCGCGCTTCGCGCCGGCTTGCCGGTCAGCGTCCCGGGCATGAGCATCGACCGCCAGTGCAGCAGCGGCCTGATGACCATCGCGACCGCCGCCAAGCAGATCATCGTCGACCGCCAGGACGTCGTCGTCGCAGGCGGACTGGAATCGGTCAGCCTGGTCCAGACTCCCGACATGCGCATCTCCGGCGATCCTGAGCTGATCGCGATGCACAAGGCAATCTACATGCCGATGCTGCAGACCGCCGAAACGGTCGCCCAGCGCTACGGCATCAGCCGCGAGCGGCAAGACGAATATGCCCTCAAGTCGCAGCAGCGCACAGCCGCCGGCCAGGCCGCCGGGAAATTCGATGACGAAATCGTCGAAGTCACCACGACGATGAAGGTCAAGGACAAGGAAAGCGGCGTCGTTTCCGACCACGAGATCACGCTGTCGAAAGATGAGGGCAACCGACCATCGACGACGCTGGAAGGCCTGTCACAGCTTCCCCCGGTGATGGGCGAGGGCACGTCGATCACCGCCGGCAACGCCAGCCAATTGTCGGACGGCAGCTCGGCCAGCGTGCTGATGGAGGCCAAGCTGGCCCAGCAGCGCGGCCTGACCCCGCTCGGTCGCTATGTCGGCATGGCCGTCGCCGGCACCGAGCCCGACGAAATGGGCATCGGCCCAGTCTTCGCGATTCCGGCCCTGCTCAAGAAATTCGACCTCAAGATGGACGATATCGGGCTCTGGGAATTGAACGAGGCGTTCGCGGTGCAGGTGCTTTACTGCCAGGACAAGCTCGGCATTCCCGAGGAGTTGCTCAACGTCAACGGCGGCTCAATCTCGATCGGCCATCCTTATGGCATGACCGGCGCCCGTTGCACCGGTCACGCGCTGATCGAAGGCAAGCGCCGCGGCGCGAAATATGTCGTCGTCACCATGT
>JBDTMR010000133.1:0-4636 GCA_039934175.1 Sphingomicrobium sp. | reverse complement strand
CAGGTCGACACGCTCGCCCGCTCGGCGCACCTGCGCTACCGCGAGGCGCTTGGCGAAGACATTGGCGACATTCCCGACGGGCTCTACCCCGGCGACTATCTGAAGCCGGTCGGGACGCAACTTGCGGCGGAATATGGCGATCGCTTCGTCGGCAAGTCCGAAAGTGAGTGGCTGACGATCTTCAAGCAGCAGACCGTCGCGGCGATGATCGAACTGATCAAGGCGGACCTCGCCTTGCTCGGCATCCATCACGATCATTTTGCATCCGAGGCGAAATTGCAGGCGTCGGGAAAGGTCGAGCAGGCCGAAGCGGTGTTGCGCGGCAAGGGGCTGGTCTATGAAGGGGTGCTGGAAGCGCCCAAGGGTGAAATGCCCGACGATTGGGAGCCGGTTGAACTGACCCTGTTCAAATCGACCCAATTCGGCGACGATCAGGATCGGCCGATGAAGAAGTCGGACGGCAGCTGGACCTATTTCGGGGCCGACGCGGCCTATCACCTGCAAAAGGCCGACGGTGCCGAACATCTCGTCAATATCTGGGGCGCCGACCACGCCGGGACGGTCAAACGCGTTCAGGCCGCAGTCACCGCACTGACCGACGGCAAGGTCGATCTCGACGTCAAGCTGGTCCAGATGGTCAAATTGCTGCGTGGCGGCGAGCCCATCAAGATGTCGAAGCGGTCGGGCAATTTCGTGACGCTGGCCGATGTCGTGCGCGAAGTCGGCAAGGATGTCGTGCGGTTCATGATGCTGACCAAGCGCGCCGATACGATGCTGGAATTCGACTTCGCCAAGGTCGTCGAGGCGTCGAAGGAAAATCCGGTTTTCTACGTCCAATATGCCAATGCCCGGATCGGGTCGCTGCAGCGCAAGGCGGCGGACGCCGGCGTGGCGCTGGGCGATGCCGCCGATCTGTCGCTGCTCGATGATGAAGAGCTTGGCCTGGTCAAATTGGCGGCCCAATATCCGCGCACGGTCGAAGCTGCCGCGATGGCGCACGAGCCGCACCGCATCGCCTTCTATCTTTATGATCTGGCGGCTGCATTCCATGCTCTGTGGAATCGCGGCAACGACGATCCGCAGCGCCGCTTTCTCCTTGAAAATAATCCATTAGTTTCGCGTTCGAGGCTGGAACTGGCGCGCGCGATCGGGCAGGTTCTCAAGAACGGCCTCTCGTTGATGGGGGTCGAAGCGGCGGAGGAAATGTGACCAGCAAGGGCGGACCGACGGCGGCGAACGACGCGGACCGGCTGCCGTGGCTCGAACCCTATCGCGAAACGACCAAAATGCCGGTTGTGACTGTGGCTCCGACGGCTTCCTCACCCAGGAGCAAAAGCGGGCTCATGACCGCCGCGATCGCCGCGCTTCTGGTCGCGGTCGGTGGTGGCTATTGGCTCGGCCAATTACGTGAGCCTTCCGGCGGTCGCGATCCAAATGCCGCAGCATCGCCAAAACCGGCGACGATCGAAATCGCGCAGGCCCCGCAAGCGTCGCCTTCACCGGTCGTCGAGCGGAAGGCGGAAGAGCCTGTTGCAAAAACCGCGACGACTGCGAGCGTCAAGAGGAGCGGCGTCAAGAAATCTACACCGGTTCGCGTCCATCGCGGGTCTGCCGGGCGCGAAAAGCTGAAGCGCCGTCCGCTGGAGAGTGACCAACTCGCCTCGGTGCTCGGCAAGCAGGGCGAAGCGCGCACTTGGCCGAAGATGCCGTCCCCCGGCCCTGCGGGTCAGGTCATCCAGCTCGGTGCTTTTTCGTCGCCGACCCGGGCCGAGCGCGCTTATCAGGCGCGCGCCGGGCGCTACCCGTTGCTCGCGACCATGCCAAAGGTCATCGTCCCGGTCGTGACCAAACCGCGCGGTCAGATACTTTACGTCTTGCGTCTTGGCACCCAGTCGCGCGAACAGTCGACCATCGTCTGCCGCAATTTACGCAATAGCGGCGATCACTGCCTGGTCATCGGATAAGGGATGCAACAGATGCAATCGAACCGCGAAGCGCTCCCGTGGCTGGAAGCGGTCGATGACGAGGATGAGCCGCGCGGGGTTTCCGCGAAAAAGATGCTCGGTGCCTTGGCGCTGGTGCTGCTCGGCGTGGCAATCGTCGCGGGGACCTTATTTGTCCTTGGCCGCGAGCAAGGCGGATCGGGTCCTCCCGAACTGATCCGCGCGCCCGAAGGCCCTTACAAGATTCGGCCGGAGAATCCCGGTGGGCTCGACGTGACCGGCGACAGCGGCACCGCTTTTGCGACGGGGGCCGGGGTCGATCAGGATTCGCAGCTCGATGTCGCGCGAATGAAGGAGCCGCCACCGCCACCTCCGCCCAAGGAAGGCGAACCGAAGCGGAAACCGCCCAATGAGGTGAAAGAGCCTGCACCACCGGAAACGCCCGCCACGCTGGGGGCCCCAGGATCGACCGTCCAGCTCGGCGCCTACGGTTCGACCGCCAAGGCAGAGACCGCGTGGAAAATGCTGTCGGCGCGCTTCCCCGAAGTGGCCCAAATGTCGAAGCAGGTCGTTCCGTACAACGGTGGCTATCGTCTGCGTGCCGTCGGCGGATCGCCTGACCAGGCCAAGGCGACCTGCGCTGCCGTCAGTGCGGGCGGCGAGAATTGCTTCGTGGTTCGCTGATGCAAGCCGCCATTTACGGCTTTGCCGGAACCGAACTGACTGCCGACGAAATTGCCTTTTTCAAGGACGCCAGGCCGACCGGCTACATACTGTTTCGCCGCAACATCGAGACCAGGGCGCAATTGAAGGCGTTGACCGACCGCCTGCGCGATCTGGAAGGGCACGACCAGGTGCCGATCCTGATCGATCAGGAAGGCGGCCGGGTCGCCCGGATGCGTCCGCCCGAATGGCAGGCCTTTCCAAGCGGAGAAGCGTTCGACCGGCTTTACCAATTGGCGCCGTCGAGCGCGATCGAAGCGGCCCGGGTCAATGCCCGTGCCCTCGGGCTGATGTTGCAGGAATGCGGCGTGACGGTCGACTGCCTGCCGATGCTCGACGTCCGCCAGCCCGATGCCAGCGAAATTGTCGGCGACCGCGCGCTCGGCAACTGCCCGATCCAGGTTGCAAGCCTTGGCCGGGCAATTCTCGACGGGCTGTCTTCGGCCGGCGTGATCGGCGTGATGAAGCATATCCCCGGACATGGCCGAGCGCTGGTCGACAGTCACCATGAATTGCCGGTGGTGACCGCGAGCGATGACGAGCTGCAAATCGACCTCGAACCGTTCGAGCGGCTTCGCGATGCGCCGATGGGGATGGTCGCGCATGTCGTTTATACCGCTTGGGATGACCAATATCCCGCCAGCCAGTCGGAAATCGTCATCCGCGACATCATTCGCGGACGCATCGGTTTCGATAATTTCCTGATGAGCGACGACAGCAACATGAATGCGCTGGTCGGATCACCGGGGGAACGGGCGGCGGCCTGCACACGGGCCGGCTGCGATGCGGCGCTACCTTGCGATGGCGTACTCGCCAACAATATCGACGTCGCCCACCATATCGGCGAACTCACCCCAAAGGCTGCGGAGCGGCTGGGAAGGGCAATGGCGATGACGTTTACCCCGAACGACGAGATGGATTTTGCCGAAGCAGTCGCCAAGCGCGACGCCCTTCTGGCGCTCGTCTGACAAAGCGCATAGCATCCGAATCATGGGGGAGGAGCTGTTCACCACCGCGCCGCGCGACGATGAGGCGCTCAATCTCAGCATCGATGGTTGGGAGGGTCCGCTCGACCTGCTGCTGACCTTGGCGCGCGCCCAGAAAGTCGACCTCAAGCAGATTTCGATCCTTGCGCTGACCGAGCAATATCTCGCTTATATCGACGGCGCGCGGATGCTTCGGCTCGAGATTGCCGCCGATTATCTGGTGATGGCGGCATGGCTCGCCTATCTCAAATCCTGTCTGCTGCTGCCCAAGGATCCCGAAGCCGATCCGAGCCCCGAGGAATTGGCGCTTCGCCTCCAACTGCGGCTGCAGCGGCTCGACGCGATGCGGGAGGCCGGGGCGCGGCTGATCGGCCGCGACCGGCTGGGCCGCGATGTCTTTGCCCGCGCCGCGCCGGAGGGGCTGCGGGTCATCCGAAAATCGCTGTGGCAAGCCAACAGCTTCGATCTCTACGCCGCTTATGGCCGCGTTCGTGCCCGCACCCAGCCGGCAATGCACGTCGTCGCCCATCGCGCCGTGATGACTCTGGATGATGCCATCCAGCGGGTCGCGACGATGCTCGGCAATGCCGTCGAATGGACGACGCTGCAGGCCTTCCTGCCGGCTACGGCGGACCCGGCCTATCGCAAGTCGGCGCTGGCCAGTTCTTTCGTCGCCGCACTGGAACTGGCACGGCAGGGACGACTGGAGATCGAGCAGGACGAGGCGTTTGGCGATGTCATGGTCAAGGCGGCCTGACATGGACGAACTGACCCGTTCCGTCGAAGCCTGCCTGTTCGCCGCCGCCGAGCCCATGGCGGTTGCCGACATCGAAGCGCATGTCGGCGAAGGCGACGTGGTCGCTGCGCTTGCTTCGCTTGCCGAGATCTACGCCGGTCACGGCGTCGAGCTGGTCGAGCGCGGTGGGCGCTGGCATTTCCAGACCGCGCCCGATCTGGCGCATTTGCTGCGCAGGACGCGCGAAG
>JBDTMR010000132.1:0-4690 GCA_039934175.1 Sphingomicrobium sp. | reverse complement strand
CGAGCAACTTGGCGTCGCGCATGAAACGTTCGACCGGCCAATCCTTGGTGTAGCCTGCGCCGCCCAGCGCCTGAACCGCCTCGCCCGCCACCTTGAACGCGCTTTCGCTGGCCAACAGGATTGCCCCCGCCGCGTCGAAGCGCGTCGTCTTTCCCGAATCGCATGCCTTGGCGACCTGATAGACATAAGCCCGCGCCGAATTGAGCGCGACGTACATGTCGGCGACCTTGGCCTGGATCAACTGGAAGCTGCCGATCGCCTTGCCGAACTGCTTGCGCTCGCGGACGAACGGAATGACGACGTCGAGGCACGCCTGCATGATGCCAAGCTGGATTCCGGCGAGCACTGTACGCTCGTAATCGAGGCCGCTCATCAGCACGCCGACCCCCCCATTTTCCGGGCCCATCACATTTTCGGCAGGCACGAAGCAATCGTCGAACACCAGCTCGCAGGTTGGCGATCCCCGCATCCCGCATTTGTCGATCTTCTGACCGATCGCGAAACCTTCCATGCCCTTTTCGATCAGGAAGGTGGTGATCCCGCGCGACCCCTCGCCGGTTTTGGCATAGACCACCAACGTGTCGGCATAAGCGCCATTGGTGATCCAGAATTTGGTGCCGTTGAGGCGATATCCGTTGCCTGACTTTTCCGCCTTCAATTTCATCGAGACGACGTCGCTACCCGCACCTGCTTCGCTCATCGCAAGCGCGCCGACATGCTCGCCGCTGATCAGCTTGGGCAGGTACTTTTTCTTCTGGTCGTCGTTCGCCCAGCGCCTGATCTGGTTGACGCAAAGATTGGAATGCGCGCCATAGCTAAGCCCGACCGAGGCCGATGCTCGCGCGACTTCTTCCTGGGCGACGACATGTTCGAGATATCCCAGGCCGAGCCCGCCCCATTCTTCCTCCACGGTGATACCATGCAGGCCAAGCTCGCCCATCTGCGGCCACAGCTCGATCGGGAAGCGGTCATTCTCGTCGATCTCGGCGGCGATCGGCGCGATCTTGTCGCGCGCAAATCGCTCCGTTGTATCGCGGATCGTGTCCGCCATTTCGCCAAGATCGAACTCAAGGCCCGGCATATCGCTCATTCGTCTCTCCTCGATCCTGCGCCTAGCACCCGCCCCGTCATTTGAACAAGCGGTCCGCGACGCCTATGTGCAGGTGCAACACGAACCCGATTCCACGGAGCTTTCCTCATGTCCGACCCCGTCGTTATCCTTTCTTACGCCCGCACCCCGATGGGCGCGATGCAGGGTGCGCTCGCCGATGCCAGCGCCACCGACCTTGGCGCGACGGCGGTCAAGGCCGCGGTCGAACGCGCGGGCGTGTCGGGCGAAGACATCGACCGGGTCTACATGGGATGCGTGCTTCCCGCCGGCCTTGGCCAGGCCCCGGCGCGACAGGCTGCGTTGAAGGCGGGACTGCCGAAATCGGTCCAGGCGACCACCGTCAACAAGGTATGCGGCAGTGGGATGCAGACTGTCATTATGGGCGAAGAGGCGCTGAAGGCAGGCAATGCCGACATCATCGTTGCGGGCGGCATGGAGTCAATGACGAACGCGCCTTACCTGCTCAAGAAGCACCGCAGCGGCGCCCGCATCGGCCACGACACCGCCTACGACCATATGTTCCTTGACGGTCTGGAAGATGCGTACGAGGAAGGCCGCGCAATGGGCAGCTTTGCCCAGTGTACCGCTGACGAATATCAGCTGACCCGGCAGCAGATGGACGATTATGCCATCGAAAGCCTGTCGCGCGCCAAGGCCGCAATCGACAATGGCGGCTTTGCCGGCGAAGTCGTCCCTGTCACGATCAAGAATCGTGCCGGCGAAACCATCGTCGATACCGACGAAGCGCCGGGCCGCGGTCGTCCCGACAAGATCCCGCAGCTTCGGCCGGCCTTTTCGAAGGAAGGCACCATTACCGCGGCGACAAGCTCGTCGATTTCGGATGGCGCCGCCGCCGTCGTGATGACGACCAAGTCGCAAGCCGACGCCAAGGGCCTGACCCCGGTTGCGACCATCGTCGCATCAGCAGCGCATGCCCAGGAACCCGCCCAATTCACGGTCGCGCCGATCGGCGCGATCGAAAAATTGCTGAAGAAAGCCGGGTGGAGTGTCGACGACGTCGATCTGTGGGAAGTCAACGAAGCCTTCGCCTGCGTTGCCATGTTCGCGATGAAGGACCTGGGCATCGCTCACGACAAGATCAACATCCATGGCGGCGCGACCGCGCTCGGCCACCCGATCGGTGCCAGCGGCACGCGCATCCTGGTGACCTTGCTCAATGCGCTGAAGCACAAGGGCCTGAAGCGCGGCGTCGCCAGCCTGTGCATCGGAGGCGGCGAGGCGACCGCTGTCGCGGTCGAACTGGTTTAGACGAACGACTCGATGATCGGGCAGGGTCCGTCCCGCCCGCTCTCGCATTCGACCGCCAGACGGGCGAGCGACGTTCTTACATCGATCAGTTCGGCGATGCGCACGTCTAGCGCGTCGATTCGTATGCTAGCGATCGCATGGGCGCGCTCACGGTCGGTGCCAGAATCGAGCCTGAGGAGCTCGCCAATTTCGGCGAGCGTGAAGCCGGCGGCCTGCGCTCGCCTGATGAACCGAAGGCGAGCGATGTCTTGGTCGCCGTAGCGACGAATTCCACCTGCGCTTGGTGGCACATCCAGCAGGCCTCTGCGTTGGTAATAGCGAACGGTCTCGACGCCGACCGATGCTTCGGTGGCAAGGCCTTTGATCGTCAAATTTTGCATGCTTGACTCCGTACCATGGTACGGAAGGTATCATGGCGCGATGATGTGGCAATGAACAGGAAATCTTATGAACGCCAATAAGGGACTTCCCACCAAGAAAATGGCAACGCTTTATCGCATGGTAATGCCCGACCATCTGTGCCCTTCCGGCTTAAAGGCGTTCCACCTGCTCCAGTCGCAAGGCTTCACGGTGGACGACCATCACCTCAAGACGCGTGACGAGACTGAAGCGTTCAAAACCGCGCATCAGGTTTCGACCACCCCGCAAGTGTGGATCGATGGTCAGCGGATTGGCGGCTATACCGATCTTCGTGCGCATTTCGGTCGCCCGTTGCGGCCGACGGATGCGGTCCGTTATGTCCCCGTCCTGATGCTGTTCACGATGACGTTGCTCGCTTCCTTGGCGGCGTCGACCAATGCATTCGGGACGCCGCTGACGATTCGGGCGGGTGAGTGGTTCATCTCATTCTCGATGATCATGCTGGCCATGCTCAAGCTCCAGGACCTCGAGAAATTCTCGACGATGTTCCTCAACTACGATTTGTTGGCGCGTCGCTGGGTGCCTTACGCCTATTTTTATCCCTTCCTCGAAGGCGGCGCTGGCGTCCTGATGACTTCTGGCCGCCTCGACTGGCTGTCGGTACCCGTCGCGCTCACGATCGGCTCCATCGGTGCGGCAAGTGTCGTGAAGGCCGTTTACATCGACCGGCGCGAACTCAAATGCGCCTGCGTCGGCGGATCGGCCAGCGTCCCGCTTGGCTTCGTCTCGCTAACCGAAAATGTGATGATGGTCGCGATGGCTGTCTGGATGGGACGCCATTTCATCGTCTGACGCCAAAGGTCTCATTCGCGCCAGCGGGAATAGTCTGTTACGAGTCCGATCCCTCAACAGAGGGAGAGTGGATGTGAAGAAACTGATCCTGCTTGGCGCCGTTGCAATGCTTGCCGCCTGCAACACGAAGGAAGCCCCGCCGGCCAACAATGCGGTCGTAGCCGACGACATGAATGTCGCGGCCGACGCGAACGCCGTCGTCGCTACGGCCGGCCCCGTCATGACCCTGCTTGGGTCGAGCTGGGAATTTACCCGCGAAGGGAAGCCAATTCAGGAGTCGATCGATTCCAACGGCAATTACATTGCCGTCTCGGGCGCCGAACATATCGATCACGGCACCTATGCCCAGGTCGATGGCAAGCAGTGCTTCACCAGCGCGATGACCAAGGAAGGCCAGATTTGCTGGACCGCTCCAGCGCAAATGGAAGTCGGCGGAAGCGCCGACATCACCAGCGATAAGGGCGAGAAGCTGACCGTCAAGCGCGTCGCATACGTCCCGCGCAAGATGTGATCAGCTTTCGTTTGAGGCTGCCAACGAAAGGGCGACGGGAGCGATCCCGCCGCCCTTTTCTTTTGAGCGTCCGTCAGCTCATCATCATGCCGCGTCGCGCGATGATTACGAACATCGCGAACAAGAATAGTGCGAACAGGCCAGCAATCAGCGCAATGGCGCTGAACATTGCGGCATGACCCAGCACCGACAGGGCAGCCCAACCACCAAAGGTCAGCATCGCCAACCAGAACGCCAGCGCCGCCGATTCCAGCGAAACCCGGTGCATCAATTCGTCGCCCTGGTTGCGGGTCAGCAAGGAAATGGCGGCGATGCCGACGAGTGAGACCAAGACCAGCAATGCCGCGATCGAACGATCAAGCAATGCGTTGGGGCCGTCGGCCAGCGCGAGCGATGCGAGGAGAAGGCTGACCAATGCCATGCCGACCGCCCCGCCCAGCAACTGGCGGCGGCCATCGTGAAGTTCCTGCTCATCGGCCACATTGAGCATCTTTGCGCCAACCTTCGGAAGCAGCACGCCGGCACCGACGATTATGGCCATCAGGCCGTAGATTGCAGCAACGCCAGCCGCGATGATGAGGTCGATG
>JBDTMR010000131.1:0-4720 GCA_039934175.1 Sphingomicrobium sp. | reverse complement strand
TTTCGCTCTCGTCGACCGCGACTCCCGCCGCGCGCAGCAGCCGCGCGAACATCGGTGCGGCTTCGCCGATCGTATAGGCCTTCACGACGTGACCCAGATGCGCGGCTGTGTCGCCCAGCGTGTCCGCCTTGGCTTGCCCGCCGACGATCCAGCGAATCCGCGGATAAGCGGCCAGCGCGGGCGCTGCGGCCTCGGCATTGGTCGCCTTGCTGTCATTGACGAAAAGGACGCCGCCCTTTTCGCGGATGCGCTCCATGCGATGAGGGAGGCCAGGGTAGGTGCGGAGGCCTTGTTCGATCTCCTCTGGAGTCAGATCAAGCTCAATGCATACTTGTATTGCGGCAGACGCATTCTCGGCATTATGCGGTCCAGTTAACGCTGACCAGGATTTCTGCTTACCCATTTCAATCTCGGGAATGATGTTCGTGCCCATCAACAACGAGATGCGCGCAAACATGCCTCCTCCGACGAAACTGAGATTCTGTCCTGACTGCATTTCAAGTAAACGTGTCTTCGAAGCCGCATAGGCCTCAAACCCATCATATCGATCCAAATGATCGGGTGTGATGTTGAGTAGTACCGCGACGTCGCAATCGAGGCTCTTGGTCAAATCGATCTGGTAGCTCGACAGCTCCAGCACATAGACCCCGCCTTCGGGCAATGGCTCCTGCGCCAGGATCGGCAGCCCGATGTTGCCGCCCATCGTCGTCGGCACCCCTGCGGTCTTGAGAATGTGATGCACCAGCGCGGTCGTCGTCGACTTGCCATTGGTACCGGTGATCCCGACCACCTTGTGCGACGGAAGCTCGGTGCGGACCCGCGCGAACAATTCGATGTCGCCGATGATCTCGACCCCCGCCGCCCGCGCCCGATCGGCAATCGGATGACGATTGAGCGGCAGGCCCGGCGTGACGACCAGACTGTCGAAGGATGAAAGGTCGATGCGGTCGAGATCGGCGACGGTCACGCCCTCGGGCGCCTTGGCCCGCGCCTCTTCCTTGCTGTCCCAGGCCGTCACCCGCGCACCGCTGGCGATCAGCGCCGAGGCCGTTGCGAGGCCCGACCGCGCGAGGCCGTAAAGTGCGTAATGGTTGCCGGCGAAGGCCTTGGCCGTGATCACCGCAGCTTCAGCGTGCTCAGCCCTGCCAGCGCAAGCACGAAGGCGATGATCCAGAAGCGGATCACCACGGTTGGCTCGCTCCAGCCGAGATGTTCGAAATGATGGTGGATCGGCGCCATCTTGAAGACGCGCTTGCCGAACTTCTTGAACCAGAACACCTGCACGATGACACTGACCGCCTCCAGCACGAACAGCCCGCCGACGATGGCAAGGACAAATTCATGATGCGTCGCCACCGCGACCGCGCCAAGCGCGCCGCCGAGCGCAAGGCTGCCGGTATCACCCATGAAGACCGCCGCGGGCGGCGCGTTGAACCACAGGAACGCCAGTCCCGCGCCGATGACGGCGAGCAACAGCACCGTCAGGTCGCCCGCGCCGGGCACATGCGGGATGCCGAGATATTCGGCGAATTTCACGTTGCCGACCAAATAAGCGATCAGCGTGAACGCCATCGCCGCGATGATCACCGGCATGGTCGCCAGCCCGTCCAGCCCGTCGGTCAGATTCACCGCATTGCCGAACGCGACGATCACGAAAGCGCCGAAGACGATATAGAGCCAACCGATGTCGGCGATCGGCCCCTGCACGAAGGGCATGTACAATTGCGTTCCCGAAATCCGGAGCATCAACCAGCTTGCGAACCCGGCAATGGCGAATTCCAGCGCGAGCCGCATCTTGCCCGACAGGCCGGCGTGATGGGCTTTCTTGACCTTGTCATAATCGTCGAGGAACCCGATCAGCCCGAACCCGCCGGTGACCAGCAGGCACGCCCAGACATAAGGGTTGGTCAGGTCCATCCACAATAGCACCGACACCGCGACCGAGATCAGGATCAACAGCCCGCCCATCGTCGGCGTGCCGCGCTTGGCGAGGTGGCTTTGCGGCCCGTCGGCGCGGATCGGCTGACCCTTGCCCTGCTTGCGGCGAAGCCAGCGAATGAACGCCGGGCCAAGCAACAATCCGATCAACAGCGCCGTCGCGCTGGCCGCACCCGCCCGGAAGCTGATGTAGCGGATGAGGTTCAGGACGCCGGGAAAATCCAGCTGCTCGGCAATTACATAAAGCATCAGGCCCCATCCCCTGCCAGTGCATCGACCAGTCGCGCAAGGCCGACGCTGTTCGATGCCTTGACCAGCACCGCGTCGCCTGGCGCGATCATCGCACGAAGCGCATCGGTCGCGGCGTCGACATCATCGACCTGCGTCGCCGCGATCCGGCCGTCCAGTGCGGCGACGGTCGAATCCATTTCCGGCCCGATCAGGATCAGATGCGCAATGCCCGCCGCCACGGCCGGATCTGCAAGCGCGGCATGTTCCTTGTCGCTCTGCTCGCCAAGCTCGCGCATCGGACCGAGCACCGCGATCTTGCGGCCGTCGATTTTCTCTTCGCCGAGGCTCTTGAGCGTCGCCGCCATCGACGCCGGATTGGCATTGTAGCTTTCGTCGATCAGCAGCGCCTCGCCGACGTCCACGGATATGTGGTGACGCGCCCCGCGCCCCTTCATCCCGCCCAGATCGCCAAGCGCAAGACCGGCAGCGGCGATATCGCCGCCAGCGGCTTCGACTACGGCGAGCACGGCAAGGGCGTTTGAAATCCAGTGATCGCCGCGCTGCGCCATCGTGAAGGTAATCTCGCTGTCGATCAGCCGAGCCGTCACCAGGGTCCGCCCGTCATGGGTACGAACCGCATGAAGCGCACTGACATCGGCGTCGTCGGATCTGCCGAAGGTTACAGTCGCCTCGGCCGGGGATCTCGCAGCCTTGACCAGCCGATTGCGCTGCTCGCTGTCTTCCGGGACGATCGCAACGGCGGGCGATTCCAGACCATCGAAAATCTCGGCCTTGGCATCGGCAATCGCCTCTATCGAGCCAAGATGTTCGATGTGGGCGGGTGCAATGGCGGTGATCAGCGCGATGTGCGGACGGACCAGCCGGGTCAGTACGGCAATTTCGCCGGCATGGTTCATCCCCATTTCCAGCACCGCAAAACAGGTGTTGCGCGGCATCCGTGCCAGGCTGAGCGGGACGCCGGTATGGTTGTTGTAGCTTTTGACCGAACGGTGGACCGCGCCCATGCGGCTGCGTTCCAGCGCGGCGGCAAGCGCTTCCTTGGTCGACGTCTTGCCGACCGATCCGGTGACCCCGATCACCATCGCATGATCCGCGATCCGCGCCCGCGCCGCGACAGCTAGCGCGGTCAACGCATCCGCAACATCGGACACCAGCACGTGCGGGCCGTCGACGGGCTTGGACACCAGCGCCGCAACCGCACCAAGCTCGAACGCCTTCGCGACGAAATCGTGACCGTCATGCGCGGTGCCGGGCATCGCGACGAACAGATGGCCCGGCTCGACCTCGCGGCTGTCAAAGGTGATTCCGCTGACATCGAACGACGCACTTGCCGTGCCGCCGGTCGCGGCAACGATCTCGTCGCTGGTCCAAAGAGCGGTCATGCCGCGCACTCCCGCGCTACTTCGCCATCGTCAAACGGAAGCACCTGGTCGCCGACGATCTGACCGGTCTCGTGGCCCTTGCCGGCCAGCAAGATGATGTCGCCGCTGCCCGCCATGCTCAGCGCTTCGGCGATTGCCGCGCGGCGATCGCCGATCTCAATAGCGTCTGGTGCGCCTTGCAGGATCGCCTTGCGGATCCCAGCCGCATCCTCACTGCGCGGATTGTCGTCGGTAACAATGACGACGTCGCTTGATCGCGCCGCCACTTCGCCCATTGGCGCGCGCTTGCCGCTATCGCGGTCGCCGCCTGCGCCGAAGACGGTGATCAGGCGATTCTCGACATGGGGGCGAAGCGCAGCGCACGCCGCCTCAAGCGCGTCGGGTGTATGGGCATAATCGACATAGACCGGCGCGCCGCGGCGGCTGATCACCGCGCGTTCCAGGCGCCCGCGCACCGGCGAAACCCGCTGCATCCCGGCCAGTGTCGTCGCCCAGTCGCCGCCCGTGGCGAGCACCAGCCCGGCCGCGGTCAGCACATTGTTGACCTGGTAGGCGCCGATCAGCGGCAGGTTGAGCCGAAAGTCGATCCCGCCATGCCCAAGGACCAATTGCTGGCCGAGCGGCGTCGGTTTGCGCGACACAAGCTTGATCGTTTCGCCCTTCGCGCCGACGGTCATGATGGCAAGTCCGCGATGCTGGGCATGCGCGATCACGGCATCCGATTTCGGATCGTCGGTCCAGATAACCGCTGCCGCGCCCGCGTCCGCGACCTCGTCGAACAGGCGCATCTTGGCGGCGAAATACTCGTCCATGTCGGCATGATAATCGAGATGATCGCGGCTGAAATTGGTGAACGCGACTGCCTTCAACGGCACGCCTTCGGCGCGATATTGGTCGAGGCCGTGCGACGAGGCTTCGTAGGCGACATGGCTGATCCCCATGCGATCGAGGCCCGCAATATTGTTGAGGAACGTCACGATGTCTGGGGTAGTCAGGCCGGTTTTGACCTGGTCGTCGGCTGTCGTGACGCCAAGCGTCCCGATCGATGCCGATCGATGCCCCGCCATGCGCCACAACTGCCGGGTCATCTCGACCGTCGAGGTTTTGCCGTTGGTTCCCGTCACCGCGACGACGGTTTCGGGATAGGG
>JBDTMR010000130.1:0-4769 GCA_039934175.1 Sphingomicrobium sp. | reverse complement strand
GATGCTTCCCGACGTCTTGCTGACGGTCCCGCAGGTCACCGCGATCAGCGTTGTCTTGCCCGCGCCATTGGGACCGAGCAGCGCGAAAATCTCGCCGCGCTGGATGTCGAGATCGACGCCCTTGAGCGCTTCCACGCCGCCATCATAGGCCTTGCGCAGGTCGCGGATCTTGAGGATCGGTTCGCTCATTCGATGGGTCCCACTTCTTCCGCCGCTTCTTTTTCGTTGGTTAGACCGTGGCGAAGCAACATCGGCACATTGGCCGCCGCGAACAGAAAGGTGAGGGGGATCGCGCCCCACAATTTATACCCGACCCAGAAATCGGTCGTCGACGTCCGCCAAACCGCCTCGTTGGCAATGGCCATGGCGACGAAAAACCAAGCCCAGTTGCGCGTCAGTTTCTCCCACCCGACCTGGCTGAGACCGGGGTAGGCGCTGCCCAGCACCGATTTCAGGAAGTTGCGACCGGTCTTCAATCCGAAGGCGAGCAAGCCGGAAACCAGCAGGTAATAGATCGTCGGCTTGATCTTGATGAAGGTCTCGTTGTGCAGCCAGATCGTTAGCCCGCCAAGCAACAGCACCATCACGCCGGAGAACAACAGCAATGGCGAGATCTTGCCATATTTAATCTGGGTAAAGACCATCGCCACCATCATCGCGGCCATAAAGGCACCGGTCGCGATGAAGATCTTGGTCGGACCAGCAACCATGAAATTGACCACGAAGAAGATCAACAGTGGGCCGATGTCGATCAGCAGCCGGATGCCGCCAGAAGGTTCGTCTTGCTTGCTCATTTACGGGGCCAGTCCAGCAATGGCGCGGGCAACCGCGCGAGGATCGAAGGGGCGCAGGTCGTCGACTCCCTCGCCGACGCCGATGGCGTGGATCGGAAGCCCGAATTTCTCGGCGGCAGCCACCAGCACGCCGCCGCGCGCGGTGCCGTCCAGCTTGGTCATGACCAGTCCGGTGACACCGGCATCGCGGGCAAACACCTCGATTTGGTTGAGCGCATTCTGCCCGGTGGTCGCATCCAGTACCAAAATGACGTCATGCGGCGCTTCGGGGTTGAGCCGCCCGAGCACCCGGCGGACCTTCGAAAGCTCGTCCATGAGGTGCGACTTGTTCTGAAGCCGTCCCGCAGTGTCGACGATCAATGCATCGATGCCGGTTGCGGTCGCCTGCTTGACGCCGTCGAAGACGATACCGGCCGCATCGCCACCTTCTTTGCCGCTGATCACCGGCGCGCCGATGCGGTCGCCCCAGATCTTCAATTGCTCAATCGCCGCGGCGCGAAAGGTGTCGCCCGCCGCGAGCAGGACGCCATAATCCTGCTCTTTCAGCAGATGACCAAGCTTGCCGATGGTCGTCGTCTTGCCGCTTCCATTCACCCCGATCACCAGGATGACGTGCGGCCGCGGGAAGCCCCAGACATCGATCGGCTTGGCGACTGGCGCCAGGATTTTCTCGATTTCCTCGGCAAGAATGGTGCGCAGCCCGCGCTCGTCGAGCTGTTCGTAGCGGCGCGACGCAATCGCTTCGCGAATTCGCTTCGACGCTTCGGGCCCGAGGTCGGACGCGATCAGCGCTTCCTCGATATCGTCGAGGGTCGACGTATCAAGCGCCTGGCGGGTCGCCAGTCCGGAAATATTCTCGCCGAGCCGGTCCGCGGTCTTGCGGAAACCCCCGGTCAGCTTCTCAAGCCAACTCATTCGATCATCCCGATACACTGGTCGCCGTCGCGGTTCGCGATGGTCGCCGCCGCGATACTGCCCTTGGCCACGTTGGCAAGCCGGACCGGCGCGTTGTTTGGTGCGTGGCCGATGCCAGAATCGCTCTCGACCAGCACCGACTGCCGCGTGCCGATCAGGCTGTCCAGCCAGTCCGAACGAACTTCGGCGGCCCGCACACGCAGCCGCGCGGCGCGGGCCTTGACGATTTCGCGCTCGACCTGCGGCATCCGCGCGGCGGGCGTTTCGGGGCGGGGCGAGAAGGGAAAGATATGCGCCGCGACAATCGCACAATCGTCAATCAGGCGAAGCGTGTTCAATGCTGCTTCCTCGCTCTCGGTCGGGAATCCGGCAATCAGGTCGGCACCGATCGTCGCGTCGGCCCGCGCTTTGCGGATCGCGTCGACCGTCGCGAGTGATTGCGCCCGGCTATGGCGCCGCTTCATCCGCTTCAGGATCAGATCGTCGCCAGCCTGCAGCGACAGGTGGAAATGCGGCATCAGGCGGGGCTCGCCCGCGATCAATTCCATCAACGCACCGTCGATCTCGATACTGTCGAGGCTCGACAGGCGCAGTCGCTGGAGCGCACCAAGATCGCCAAGCAGTCGCTGGCATAATGTCCCCAATCCGCCCTCCGTGTCGGTGATGTCGACGCCGGTCAGCACGATTTCTTTCGCACCGCGATCCAGTTCGCGCGCCACCGCGTCGCGAACCTGCTCGTAAGGCACTGTCCGCGATGGCCCGCGCGCCTGCCAGATTGAACAGAAGGTGCAGCGATGATCGCATCCGGTCTGCACTGCGACGAAGCTTTTTACCTTGTGGAGGAAGCCTGCCGCAGGGGTCGCCGGCGCCTGATCGTCGCGGGTTCGAACCTCGTCGACTTCGGGCATCGCGGCAAAGCTAGCCGGGTCCAGCTG
Source organism: Sphingomicrobium sp. (assembly GCA_039934175.1). Classification (GTDB taxonomy): domain Bacteria; phylum Pseudomonadota; class Alphaproteobacteria; order Sphingomonadales; family Sphingomonadaceae; genus Sphingomicrobium. The sequence goes on along the minus strand of JBDTMR010000130.1, from coordinate 2,125 downwards.
CACCGCGCACCCCGCAACCACGATCCGCGCATCGGGCCTGTCGCGCCGCGCGCGGCGGATCGCCTGCCGGGTCTGACGCACTGCCTCGTTGGTAACGGCGCAGCTGTTGACGAAAATGGTGTCGTCGTCGCCCGCCGCAGCCATCGTCTCGCTCTCCGCGAAATTCAGCCGACACCCCAGCGTGATAGCGTGCGCCATCAGGCAAAGGCCTCCAGATCGATCTCGCCCTTGAAGACATGCGTTGCCGCACCGCGCATCGAGATGACGCCGCCATCCGTCCAGCCGATGGTCAGGCTTCCGCCCAGCATGGTGACCTTGACCGGCGAGGTCGCGCGCTTCGTCGCGATGGCCGCAACGGCGGTGGCCGATGCCCCCGTGCCGCACGCCAGCGTCAGCCCGGCGCCGCGCTCCCACGTGCGCAGCGTGATGCCGTCGGGACCGACGCCCGCAACATTGACGTTGACCCGTTCGGGAAACGCCGGATCGTCCTCAATCGAGGGCCCGAAGCGGCCGAGGTCGATTGCCGCCGGATCGTCGACGAAAAAGATGACATGCGGATTGCCGACATTGACCGCGAACGGCTTGTCCAGCGGCCCCCAGCCAAGCGGCAGCGCGCGCGTGTCCATCGGGTAGGAGAGAGGGATGTCGTCCCAGCCGAATTTCGGCGGCGGCAAGGTTACCTCAAAATCGTCGCCCGCCGCCTTGCCCTCGACGATCCCGCCGCTGGTCTCGATTTTTGCCGCCCCAGTCAGGGCGACGACGCAACGGCTGGCGTTGCCGCAGCTTTCGACTTCGCCGCCGTCATGGTTCCAGATGCGCATCTTCACGTCGGCGATGCTCGATGCCTCGATCAGGATCAACTGGTCGCAGCCGATGCCCGTGTGCCGGTCAGCCAGAGCGCGGGCCAGCGTTTCAGTGACGGTCATCGGGGCATCGCGACCGTCGAGGATCACGAAATCATTGCCCAGCCCGTGCATCTTATGGAATTGCCGCATCACGCGCAGCGACTTAGGGAGCCTTGCCCGCTTCGTCCACTCGTTCGGGTCGCGCAACAGGAGAATACAAGTGTCGAAAGCGGCTTCCGAGGTCATGCAATCCATCATCATCGCCGCGGTCACCGAGGCGATCGAGGCGCTGAAAGCGGGCGCCAAGGGAATGCCCAACAATCTGCTTCGCGACCTGCAGTCGATTCACCCCAACGCCAGCTTCGTAGACCTTCCCAAGGGCCTGCAGGATTCGATAAACCTCAGCGCCCGCGCCGCCTTCACCAAGCTTTCGAAGGACGGCTATTCGGTCACGCCGACCAGCATGGCGCCGCAATCGCGTCCGATGGATCGCGTTCCCGATCGCCATCGCAGCGGTCCCGGCGACCGCCGCGGCCCACCGCGCACCCCCGGTCGCGGGCCCGGCGGCGGAAGGCCGCCCGGCGGTGGCAAGGGACCGGGCGGCGGTAAAGGGCCTAGCGGTGGAAAAGGTGCGGGCCAGAGTCCGCGCTCCGGCGGCAAGCCACCGCGCCCCGCCCGGTGACGTCACCGACGGACGCATCGTCCGCCGTTATCCATTTCTGGTTTGACGAGGTCGGCAAGGATCGCTGGTTTGTAAAGGACGCGGCGCTGGATGGGGAGATCGCACGGCGGTTCGGCAAGCTCCGCGATGCGGTGGTCGCCAGCGATGCGGCGGGCTGGCGCGACGAGCTGCCGACTCTGACCGCCGCGATCATCCTGATCGACCAGTTCAGCCGCAATATTCACCGGGGCAGCGCCAAGGCGTTCGCCGCCGACCCGCTCGCGCTCGATCTCACTATGTCGGCGCTCGACCGCGACTGGGTCGCCAAGGCACCCGAACCATGGCGTGCCTTCCTGCTGATGCCGCTGATGCACAGCGAGCATCTGGCGGTGCAGGATCGCTCGCTGATCGAATTCGCGAAGCTCGGAAACCCGTTCAATCTCGAATTCGCGCGCAAGCACCATGCCCAGATCGCCCGCTTCGCCCGCTTCCCCGGCCGCAACAAGGCGCTAGGCCGCGTTTCGACCTTGGAAGAGCGAACGGCGCTGAAGGAAGGCGCGGCGTTTTAGGCGCGATGATGATTTTCGCCCATTGGGAAAGAGGCGGAAAGCAGCGCAAA
>JBDTMR010000129.1:0-4792 GCA_039934175.1 Sphingomicrobium sp. | reverse complement strand
CGATGCTCTACATCGTCAACACCGACGCGCCCGGCTTCATCGGCAAGCTCGGCACCGCGTTGGGCGAGGCCGACATCAACATCGCGACCTTCAACCTGGGCCGTCGCAAGGAACGCGGCGACGCCGCGGCCCTGATCGCGGTCGACGGCACCATCGGCCCGGACGTCATCAAAACCTTGTGCGCGCTAGACGGCGTACGAAAGGTGGTTCCGTTGCGGTTCTAACGGGACTTGCGTGCAATCCGGCGCAGTGAGACAATCATTCCGCCGGATCGCACGATCGGAGGAGCTAACATGTTCTCTTCGTCACCGTCGGTCGTTCGTGTGGTCGCTACGCTCGCGCTCACCAGCGTGGTCGCTGGACCGCTCTTCGCCGAACGCTGGAAGGATATCGGACGAGCCCCGGACAGCAACATTCACGCGATGAAAATCCGGATCGATCTCGACGCGCTTAAGCAAGACGGGAACCTGCTGACTTATCGGGTCGAAATCACGCGCCCAAACAATCCGGCAAGGGCTGGCTGGACGAATTACAGCACCTCCGTGATCGACTGTATCGCCGGCACTCGCCGGCATCTTTCCACCGAAACTTTCTTTCCCGACGGCACCGTCCGGAGGAACGAAGGAGCAAACGTTTGGCGCAAAATCAACGAGTACGACATCGCAAAGGGGATCCTCGCTGATTATTGCGCGCCGCCCAATGGGTCAGCGTCGCGCTGATTCCAGAAACGTTTCCACTTTTTCCGTCGCAAAGTCGCCTTTCTCGCCAAGGCCTTTGTTGAGGCTCGCGTGGCTCTCTTTCGGCACGAGAAAGACGTTGGCTTGCGCGCCCGCCGTCATCAGTGCCGAGGCCAGCCCGCGCGACTGGGCCTGACTATCGGCGCGCCGCTCGATTGGCAGGATCAGCCAGTTCTCAGCGTTGGGCGCGGCGGCCTGGCGGGTCGGGGATAGCTTCGCCTGACGCACCGGATCGGTCCCGAATGCCTCGTCGTACATCGGCTTGACGATATTGGTTTCCGCGCTTCCCTGTGTGGGAATATCGTAGCCCGCACCGTCGAGCAGAATGACGCCCTTGATCGCCGACAGCGGAACGCCGGCCGCCTTGAGGTAGGAGGTGTCGCTGCCCAGCAACGCCACCAGATGGGCCCCGGCGCTGTGCCCCATCAACACGATCCGGTTGGGATCGAGCCCTTGCCCGGCGGCATTGGCGCGCAGCCACGCCAGCGCGTTGGCAAGGTCCGCCGCCTGCTGCTCGACCGTCGCCTGCGGGACCAGGCGGTAATTGGCGCTGGCGTAGGCCCAGCCCAGTCCGTTGGCCCATGGCCCCTTGCTAGCTCCGCCCGCAACCTTGTCGCCGATCGACCAGCCACCACCGTGGACGTAAAACAGGATCGGTGCGTTCGCCGTGCCATTGACCCCAGCGATGTCCATCTTCTGCTTGGGGTCGCTGCCGTAAACGATCTCGCGGGCGTTAGGTGCCGCTTTTTCGCGGTCCATCGCGCGGTCGCTGATCGCCTTGCGGCAGTGATCGCTCAGTTCGGGAAGCGCCGTGCGCAGGCAGACGCGCAGGCCGCCCTCCGCGCCGCGGCACAGGTCAGCAATCTCCTTGCGACATTCGCTTGGCAGGCGCTCGCGTTGGGCCAACGCCATGCCGCTCGCCAGCAGCGCGCCGACCATCGCCATCCCGATCCACTTTTTCGCCATCGTCGCTCTCCGATTGCTGGACGCCCGATGCCCAAATCAATAGGAGGCGGCCTGAACCGTCGCTGAGCGATCTTGGTTAAAGGAAATGACCGTGGGCAACGTGACCGTCATCGGCGCGCAATGGGGCGACGAGGGCAAGGGCAAGATCGTCGACTGGCTCGCCAGCCGCGCCGATGTCGTCGTCCGGTTTCAGGGCGGCCACAACGCCGGCCACACGCTGGTCGTCGGCGACAAGGTCTACAAATTGTCGCTGCTGCCCAGCGGAATCGTCACCGGCACGCCGTCGGTCATCGGCAACGGCGTCGTGCTCGACCCGTGGGCGCTGAAGGCGGAAGTCGAGAAGTTGCGCGGCCAGGGCGTCCGCATCGAGCCCGACGTGCTGATGATCGCCGAAACCTGCCCGCTGATCCTTCCCATCCACCGCGATCTCGACGCGATGCGCGAGGACGCCAGCGGCGCCGGCAAGATCGGCACCACCCGCCGCGGCATTGGTCCGGCCTATGAAGACAAGGTCGGCCGCCGCGCCATCCGGGTCTGCGATCTCGCCCACCTCGACGAGCTCGATCCGTTGCTCGACCGTCTCTGCGCGCACCACGATCACCTCCGCGCCGGCTTCGGCCAGCCGCCGGTCGACCGTGATCGCCTCAAGAACGATCTATCCGAAATCGCCGACTTCGTGCTCCAGTTTGCCCGCCCGGTTTGGCGCGACCTCGACGAGGTGCGCCGCCGCGGCAAGCGCATCCTGTTCGAAGGCGCGCAGGGCGTCCTGCTCGATGTCGATCACGGCACCTATCCGTTCGTCACCTCGTCCAACACCGTCGCCGGGACGACCGGCAGCGGCAGCGGCATGGGCCCGGGCGCGGCCGGCTTCGTGCTCGGTATCGTCAAGGCCTACACCACCCGCGTCGGCTCCGGCCCCTTCCCGACCGAGCTCGACCCAAATGGACCAGAGGGGGCCGACGGACAGCGGCTGGGCGAACGCGGCCACGAATTCGGCACCGTCACCGGTCGCCAGCGCCGCTGCGGGTGGTTCGATGCTGTCCTGGTCCGCCAATCGGCGGCGGTCAGCGGGATTACCGGCATCGCGCTGACCAAGATCGACGTGCTCGACGGGTTCAAGCGGGTGAAGATCTGCACCGGCTACCGGATTGGCGATACGATCTACGATTATCTCCCGCCGCACGCCGCTGACCAGGCCCGGGCCGAGCCGATCTACGAGGAAATGGACGGCTGGAGCGAAACCACCGCCGGGGCGCGCAGTTGGGCCGATCTGCCCGCCCAGGCGATCAAATATGTGCGACGGATCGAGGAACTTATTCGCTGTCCGGTTGCTCTGCTTTCGACTAGTCCGGATCGTGACGACACGATCCTTGTGAGTGATCCTTTCACCACCGGTTAGGAACCTACGTATGACGTCGCGGGAGATTACGCCGAAGCTGGCTCGCGTCATGACGGGGGCCGCGAAAAAGAGCCTGTCCGATAAAGCTGCCGTATTCGCCTTCGGCGCGCTGCAATGGCCCTGGCTATTGCGCAGCCTGTCCGGCGGCCCGGAAAGCGAGCGCCTGCGCCTGATCGAGCGGCTAGGCCTCGACTCGGATGCATTGCCCAACCTGGGGTCGTGGAAGGCCGATTCCGGCCTTCTCCACCTCATCGTCGATATCATCGAGAACGAGCGGCCACAGCGCGTCGTCGAATTCGGCATCGGCGCCACCTCGCTGGCGATTGCCGCCGCACTCGGCAAGATCGACGCGCCGATCCATCTCGGCTTCGACCAGCATGCCGATTTCGTCGATCATACTCGGGCCTGGCTTGCCCAGAACGGGCTGGACGCCGACCTGCGTGTCGCTCCCCTCCTCCCCTCGCCCGAAGGCTGGCCGGGCCTGTGGTATGAAACCGGTCCGTTGGAGCCCGGCATCGACCTGATGGTCATCGACGGTCCGCCGTGGACGGTACACCCGTTCACCCGCGGCGCGGCGGAAACCCTTTTCGGCCTGCTCTCGCCCGGCGGCATCGTCCTGCTCGACGACGCCGCGCGCCTTGGCGAACGAATGATCGCCCACCAATGGCGCAAACTTCATCCCGATATGGAGTTTCTGTTATGGAAGGGCGGCAGCAAGGGCACCTTGATCGGACGGAAACGCTAGGAAACTATGATCGCCCCGTCGCGTTGGGTTGCTAACCCCAGCGCTCCGGAGACTCCCGATCAAGCAACCCACCGACCTGATCACCCACAAGCTCGACGCCATTGCCAACGGCTTCTTCTCGCAACTGCCCAACGTCGGCGTCGCCATCGTCTTCCTTTTGGTCGCCTGGCTTCTGGGCAAGGTCATCGAACGCGGAATCGCCGCGCTTGCTGCCCGTCGGCGACGCCCGGACCTGGGCGCCCTGCTGGGTTCGCTGGCCAAGGTCAGTTTCCTCGTCGCCGCCTTCCTCTTCGCGATGGCCATCGTCTTCCCCAGCGTCCAGCCGGCCGACGTTTTCGCAACGCTCGGCGTCGGCTCGGTCGCAATCGGCTTCGCCTTCAAGGACATCCTGCAGAATTTGCTCGCTGGTCTGCTCCTGCTCATCCGTCGTCCGTACCGGCGCGGCGACCAGATCGTCGTCAAAGGCTTCGAGGGACGAGTCGAGCGGATCGAAACCCGCGCGACCATCATCCGCACCTATGACGGACGGCAGGTCATCATTCCCAACAGCGACGTCTATACCTCGGCCGTCGTGGTCAACACCGCCCATCCCAGCCGACGCGACGAATTCCTGATCGGGATCGGTTATGGCGACGATCCGGAAACCGCCATCAAGCTGTTCATCGACGCGATTGCCAAGGTCGAGGGCGTCCTCGCCGATCCGGCACCCGAAGTGCTCCCGGCCGCGCTTAACGATTCAACGGTCGATCTGAAGGCACGCTGGTGGGCCAATTCGATGCGAAGCGAGCAAGTCCATGTCCGCGCCCGCGTGGTCCTGGCGATCTACAAGACCGCCAAGGCCAATGGCATCGACCTGCCCTTCCCGACCCAGATCATGCTGTTCCACGATCAGACCGAAGAAGGTGACGGCGACCGCCAGCAACAACGCGAAGGCTGGCCAGCCCC
>JBDTMR010000128.1:0-4795 GCA_039934175.1 Sphingomicrobium sp. | reverse complement strand
GTCCCGGGACGAGTGGCATGGTTAGAGAACCAAGATGCCGGCGTCGAATTCGAAGTGCCGGTCGACATTATCGATATCCTCTCTACCTCTCAGGACGGCCCGCGCCCCCGGATGCCGAGGATCGAAATTGATTGCTTCGCGACGGTCCGCAATGGCGCGAATGTCCACAGGATGCGCGTAATTGATGTATCTCAAGGCGGGATCAAACTCGAGAGCCCGGTGATCCTACCCAATTACTGCGATGTGACGGTCACGCTTCCCGGCTTGGAACCGCAGTCCTCAGCGACACGCTGGTGCGAGGACGGCTTCGTGGGGGTGACGTTCAACCGACTTTTGTCACTGGCCGAATTGGTCGACTGGTTAAAAGCTATGCGCGATCAACGCCGGGCGGCGTAAGACTTCCGCAGACCAACCTGTCATTCTAGTCGGCGATCCCTGGCGAGGGTTTACCGAAAATCCAGTCTTCCGCGACTTTCCGTTCGCCGGCGCTAAGCTGATGCGCCTTGATCGGTGGACGGCGGAAATCGAGTTTGCGCGGCGGTGCCGGGACCGGAATGTGTCGCATGACCGATTCGGTATCGAGGATTGAATCGAACGCCACGCCCGCCCGGCCATCTTCAACCCAGGCAACGCGCGCGGGCAAATTGAGATCGCCTTTCCGGAATTTGACGATTGTGCCGACGGGCGGAAGCAGTTCCGCCTCGACCAATGCACCATGTTCCGACAGGTTGCGGAGCTTCACGGCAAGGTCGCCGTCGTCCGACCGCAGGCATGCGGCCATCAGGACATGCGAACGGCGTGACCGTCGATTCTGCGACTGGATACTCTCGTCCATCCGGTGGTTATTAAAGCGAAGCGGTAAACGCTTCGTTGAGGAGGGCACATGAAGTCCAAAAATGTTGCGATCACGATCCTGCTGTTGGCCGGAGTGATCATCTTCGTTACCGGCGCAATCGGTGGCGCCGACTTCGCGCCCGATCAGGCGCTGATCCATCGCCTGATGGCATTCGGGCATCATGTGTCCTGGGTAGAACCATTCGCGGTCGCGCTGGCCTATCTTGGCGGTGCCTTGTTGCTGATCCCGATTGCGATTGGCAGTGCAGTCTTCCTTGGCTGGAAAAAACGGTGGCAAGACCTGACGATGTTCCTGACGATCACGATGGGCGGGCGAATCCTGATCGAAATGATCAAGCTGCTCGTTGGACGGCAACGACCGCATTTCGAGCCTTATGCTGTGCAGGTGAGTTCGCTCAGTTTTCCGAGCGGCCATGCCGGCAACACGATGCTGACCTATCTGGCCGTCGCGACCATCATCGTCGCCCAACGGTGGCGGCGCACGGCCATCGCCGTCGCGGTCGCGGCGAGTGTCATTGTGGGTTTGAGCCGCCCGATCCTCGGCGTTCACTGGCCGAGCGACGTCCTTGCCGGATGGATGCTCGGGATCGGCCTGACGATCGCTTGCCTGACCCTGTTCAAGCGCGATCGAAGCGAAGCATGAGATTGTTGGACGGCATGGCCACCTGATCGACAAGTACGAAACCCCGCAATTCGGCTTCGCGTGAGAATTCATCCACCTGCCGCAACCCCCAGCGCGGGTCGCGCGATTTCAAGCTTTCGTCGAAGGCGAGGTTGGATGGCGCCGTCGGTTCGCCACCGACGATCCACGGGCCATAGAGAATCAACGGTGCGCCCTCACCCAGTATTGTCGCCGCACCGTCGAGCAAGCCGAGCGACGATTGCCACGGGCTGATGTGAACCATGTTGATGCAGACGACCGCATCGGCGCCCGTGACTGGCCACGGCGTGTCACCCACGTCGAGCGCCAGAGGAGCGAGCAGACTGGTAGGGCCTTCATCGCGCCAGGCAGCGATCGAGGCCAGAGCGTCCGGATCGGTATCGCTGGGCTGCCATTGGATGGCCGGAAAAAGCCCGGCGAAGGCAAGGGCATGCTCCCCCGTCCCGCTTGCGATTTCAAGGACAAGACCGTCCTTCGGCAGCCAGCGCCGAAGCACGGCGGCAATGGCATCGCGATTGCGCGCCGCAGCCGGGGCTTCGCGCCTCTCGCCCGGCGCGAGATCGCCGACATTGTACGGCGGAACGATGGGTTCAGCCACGCGCCGCCTTGCGTGCTCGCCGGTCGCGAATCGCCAGCCAGACGAGCAGACCGACCGGGCCGACGAGCAGGGTCAGCAGCAGTACGGGCGCCTGCACCAACCGGTGGTATCCCTTGTTGTCGGCATCCTTGGCGATCCACTGTCCGACGAACAGGTCAAAAGCCAGATAATGGGTCCAGCCCAGCACGACCCCGCCATCGCTCATGAACAGGTTGCGCAGACCCGCGACATTATAGTCGAGGAAATTGGGCGGCGGTGCGCCCGGCAAGCGGTTGGCATCAATCAGGCCCGCATGCATCCCGACGATCATCGCGGCGTAAGCAAGGCAGAGCAGGCCCACGCCGAGGTAGAGAACCAGCGCGAGCGTTTTCTGTCCGCGCGGCCCGGCGATCACCAGCAGCCAGCCGAGCATCGCAATCGCGTTGGTCAGTCCGAAAATGCCGTCCCAGGTCATCAACCGCCTCCGAAATGCGCAGCCAGCCCGGTTCCCGAACCGTCGGGCACCGGATTGTTATACGTCAGGATCGGTTTGCGCGCCGCGAGCGTCTCGTCGAGGCGGCGGCGCGGCGCAAAGATCGGCGCCGCCTTGAGTGCGGGATCGCCGGCCTTGGCCCGTTCCGCAATATTGCGAAGCGCCATGATGAACTGGTCGAGGTTGGCCTTGGATTCGGTTTCGGTCGGTTCGACCAACATCGCGCCGTGAACGACCAGCGGGAAATACATGGTCATCGGGTGAAAGCCTTCGTCGATCAGCGCCTTGGCGACGTCGATGGTCGAGAAGCCATCGGCGAATCCTTTATCGCTGAAGATCGCTTCGTGCATGCACGGTCCGCTGAACCCGAATGGCGCGTCGAGAACGTCGTCGAGGCTGCGCAGCAGGTAATTGGCGTTGAGGACGGAATCCTCCGCCACCTGCATCAGGCCGTCGGCGCCGTGGCTGAGAATATAGCTCAGCGCGCGGCTGAACATCCCCATCTGGCCGTGGAATGCCACCATCCGGCCGAAGGCGTCGGGATGCTCGGTCGCGGCGTCTTCTTCCTCGACCATCTTGTACGATCCGTCGGCGTAACGTGCTGCATAGGGTAGCGGGCCAAATGGCGAGAGCGCTTCGGACAGCACGACCGGGCCGGAGCCCGGCCCGCCGCCACCATGCGGGGTCGAAAACGTCTTGTGCAAATTGATGTGCATCGCATCGACGCCAAGGTCGCCGGGACGCACCTTGCCGACGATGGCGTTGAAGTTGGCACCGTCGCAGTAAACGAACCCGCCCGCGGCGTGGACCGCATCGCTGATATCCTTCATCTGCGGCTCGAACAGGCCGCAGGTATTGGGATTGGTGATCATCACTGCCGCAACGTCCGGCCCAAGTCGGGCCTTCAACGCGGCGAGGTCGACCCGGCCTTCCTTGGTCGCCGGAATATTCTCGACCTTGTAGCCGGCAAAGGCCGCAGTCGCCGGATTCGTCCCGTGGGCGCTTTCGGGAACCAGCACGACCGAGCGCGCATCGCCGCGCGCTTCCAGCGCAGCGCGGATCGCCAGGATGCCGCACAATTCGCCATGCGCACCGGCCTTCGGGCTCATCGCGACGCCGTGCATTCCGGTCAGCTTGATCAGCCAGACGGCAAGTTCGTTGATCAGTTCAAGCGCGCCCTGCACCGTTTCCTGCGGTTGCAGCGGATGGATGTCGGCGAAACCCGGAAGACGCGCCATCTTCTCGTTGAGGCGCGGATTATGCTTCATCGTGCAACTGCCGAGCGGGAACAGCCCGAGGTCAATGGCATAATTCTGCCGTGACAGGCGCGTGTAATGACGTACCGTTTCGGGCTCGCTGAGGCCCGGCAGGTCGACCCCGCCACGTTCCAGTCCGCCAAGCCGCGACGCGCCACCATCGACCGGATCGATATCGACGCCGGTCTGGTCGCGCTTGCCGATTTCGAACAGCAGCTTTTCTTCCAGCATCAAGGCGCGGTTGCCGGTGACAGTCGGCGAAACGCTTTCGCCTGTTTGCGGCGCCTCGGGGCGCCAGCCTGAAGGATTGACCGAGCTCACTTCACTGCCTCCTTCAGCGCGCCTTCCAGCGCGTCGATATCCGCATCGCTCACCACTTCGGTGACCGCGATGACCAGTCCGTTCTGCAGCGCGTCCGAATCGGGATAAAGCCGGCCCAGCGACACCCCGCCAAGCACGCCCTTTTCCACCATCGCGTGAACGGCAGGCCTTGCCTCGACCGGCAATTCCAGCGTGAATTCATTGAAGAAACTGTCATTGACGAGCCGGACGCCGGGGATTGCCGAAAGCCGCTCGGCGACCATCGCCGCCTTGGCGTGATTGACCTTGGCAAGTCCGGTCAGTCCCTTTTCGCCAAGCAAGGTCATGTGCACGCTGAACGCCAGCGCACAAAGGCCGCTGTTGGTGCAGATATTCGACGTCGCTTTTTCGCGGCGGATATGCTGCTCGCGGGTCGAAAGCGTCAGCACGAAGCCGCGCTTGCCCTCGGCATCGACGGTCTCCCCCGCCAAACGCCCCGGCATCTGGCGAACATATTTCTCGCGCGTTGCGAACAGGCCGACATAAGGCCCGCCGAACTGCAGGCCCACGCCAATCGACTGACCTTCGCCGACGACGATGTCGGCGCCCATTTCCCCCGGTGCCTTGATAAGACCAAGCGCCACGGGTTCGGT
>JBDTMR010000127.1:0-4799 GCA_039934175.1 Sphingomicrobium sp. | reverse complement strand
AGTGTCATCGACATGGATCGTCGCCGACGGCCGGTGCATCGCCAACAGGGAGGAAAAATGCACATTTTCGTCGGGCGAGATGTAGTCGACGCCGCGCGGCAGCGAGAAGTCCAGCGTTTCGGCATAAACTTCCGCCACGCGTGGGTCTTCGACATTGGCTTCCTGCCAGCGAAGGTTCGGCAACTTCGCTTTGTGACGCGCCGATCCGTACAATTTTGCGTTCGGGAAGTGCCGATTGGCCCATTCGCAATGCAGAGTGTGGAACGGGTGCAGGTTCAGGATCGCCTCGACTGCCTTGCCGCCATCGGTCAGCTTCATCGCCTTCGCCAGGGCATCGCCCTCCAGCGTGATGCTGTCGAGCCACAGGAAGTTGCCGCTGGGCAACGCGACCAGCGAGGCCTGGGTACCGGCCTCCAGAATGCCGGCAATCTTGAAGCTGCCACGCGCGTTCCACAGGCCGTCGCCGCAATCGATGAAATCGCCCGGCGCGACGGGCGCTGTGCGGTTATCGTTCATGACGCAAACTCGTCGATTGCGCGGGCAAGATCCAAGTCCCTTTGGGTAATCCTGCCGGAATCGTGACTGGTCAGACGAAAGTCGACTCGGTTCCACCGCGACGTGAATTCCGGATGATGATCGACCTTTTCGGCCTGCATCGCGACCCGCGTCAGCAATCCGAACGCCTCCGAAAAATCGGCGAAGGTGAAGCTCTTTTCCAGCGCTTGGCCGTCGGCGCTCTTTTGCCAGCCTGTCGGAATCTCCATATGAGGGCGACGCTAGTGGCGCCCGCTCGTCTTGCAAAGCATGAACGTGCGGAGCAGAGGAGCGCCAACCCGAGGAGATCAGCATGTCCACCGCCGCCCCCGCCCCGTCGATCGAACTCGGCCCATTGGGTCTCGAGAATCCGATGGGCACCGATGGCTTCGAATTTGTCGAATATGCCGCCCCCGATCCCGAATTGCTGCGCGGCCTGTTCACCAAGATGGGCTTTCCCGCCGTCGCCCGGCACAAGCGCAAGGACGTCACCCTGCATCGCCAGGGGGACATCAATTTCATCATCAATGCCGAACCGGGCAGTTTCGCGGCGCAATTCGCCGTCGATCATGGTCCGTGCGCCTGCGCCATGGCCTTCCGCGTCAAGGATGCTGCCGCCGCCCACGCCCGTGCGCTCAAACTCGGCGCGACCAACGCGCTGACCGACGTCCAGGAAGGCGAACTCAGGATTCCGGCGATCGAAGGAATCGGCGGGTCGCATCTGTTCTTCGTCGATACCTATGGCAAAAAAGGCTCGATCTACGAGACCGACTTCACATTCTTCGACGGCTGGGAAGAATTGATGAAGGCGGCGGATTCCAAGCTGACCTACCTCGATCACCTGACCCACAATGTGAATCGCGGCAACATGGCAAAATGGGCCGAATTCTACGAGCGACTCTTCAACTTCCGCGAGATTCGCTATTTCGACATCGAAGGCAAGGTCACCGGCCTGTTCTCGAAGGCGATGACCAGCCCGTGCGGGAAGATCCGCATCCCGCTCAACGAAAGCCAGGACGACAAGAGCCAGATCGAGGAATTTCTGCGCGAATATCAGGGCGAGGGCATCCAGCATATCGCGCTCGGCTCGGTCGATATCTACCAGTCGGTCGATATCCTTGGCGAACGCGGCATTCCCTTCCAGGACACGCCGGACACCTATTACGAACTCGTCGACACCCGCGTCGAAGGCCATGGCGAACCGACCGCCGAACTCGAAAAGCGCAAGATCCTGGTCGACGGCGCGCCGACCGAGGGCCAAGGACTGCTCCTCCAGATTTTCACCCAGAATGTGATTGGCCCGATTTTCTTCGAGATCATCCAACGCAAGGGCAACGAAGGCTTCGGCGAAGGCAATTTCAAGGCACTGTTCGAGTGCATCGAATTGGACCAGATGCGCAGAGGGGTGATCTGAGCGTTGCCGCGAGCAAGCGAAGTGGAGCGCAGCGAGCGCCGCTTGGTCGAGAGACAATGCGACGCGGACGGCCTGCGAGCTTCTGCTCGTCAGGACCGACTGCGCGGATTTATTCCGCGTGGGAACGGAGAGTTTGAATGACCGACGCTTTCATCTGCGATGCCGTTCGAACACCGATCGGCCGCTTCGGCGGTGCGCTGCGCGAAGTCCGCCCGGACGATTTGGCCGCGATCCCGCTCGCCGCCCTGAAGGCGCGCAATCCGGGCGTCGATTGGGCGCACCTCGATGACATCATCCTGGGCTGCGCCAACCAGGCGGGCGAGGACAATCGCAACGTCGCGCGAATGGCGGCGCTGCTCGCCGGGCTTGGCGACACGGCGCCGGGGACGACGGTCAACCGCCTTTGCGGCTCCGGCATCGACGCCGTCGGCATGGCGGCTCGGGCAATCAAGGCGGGTGAGGCGGACCTGATCGTCGCCGGCGGTGTCGAAAGCATGACCCGCGCGCCGTTCGTCATGCCAAAGGCCGATGCCCCCTTCAGCCGCGCCAATGCGGTTTATGACACGACGATCGGCTGGCGCTTCATCAACCAGCGCCTGAAGGCCGAATTTGGCGTCGATTCGATGCCGGAAACTGCTGAGAACGTCGCTTCCGAGTTCGGCATTTCGCGCGAAGACCAGGACCGGATGGCGTATGAAAGCCAGCGCCGCGCCGCCGCCGCGCAGGCCAATGGCCGCCTCGCCGCCGAAATCGTCCCGGTGACTATCCCGCAGCGCAAAGGCGACCCGATCACGGTCGATCGTGACGAGCATCCCCGCGAAACCACGCTCGAAAAACTCGCGTCGCTGCGGCCGATCGTGAGACCTGATGGCAGCGTGACGGCTGGCAACGCGAGCGGCGTCAACGATGGCGCGGCGGCGATCATCATCGCCTCGTCAGCAGCGGTCGAGCGTCATGGCCTGACCCCGCGCGCCCGCGTGCTTGGTCTGGCTGTTGCCGGTGTCCCGCCGCGTATCATGGGGATCGGTCCGGCCCCGGCCAGCGCCAAATTGCTGGACCGTTTGGGTCTCCACATCGACCAGATCGACGTCGTCGAACTCAACGAAGCCTTTGCCGCGCAGGGGCTGGCGGTATTGCGCCAACTCGGCCTTCCCGACGATTCGGCGCATGTGAATCCGAACGGCGGCGCGATCGCACTCGGCCACCCGCTCGGCATGTCGGGCGCTCGCCTTGCGCTGACCGCGACGGAGGAGCTTCAGCGCTCGGGCGGCAAGCTCGCGCTGTGCACGATGTGCATCGGCGTTGGTCAGGGCATCGCGATGGTGCTGGAACGGGTCGGCTAATGCATGATCCGGCCGCCATCGCGGCGGTGCTCGACACCGTCATGGACCCGGAAATCCCGGTCGTTTCGGTCGTCGACCTGGGCATCCTCCGCGAGGTGACGGCAGCGTCGGTGGTGGTGACCCCGACCTATTCGGGATGCCCTGCGACCCACGCGATCGAAATGGCGGTGCGCGATGCTCTCGACGCGGCCGGTTATCGTGATGTGGCCATCGACACGCGGCTGTCGCCGCCGTGGACGACCGACTGGATCACCGAACGCGGCAAGGAGCAGCTAAAGGCATACGGGATCGCACCGCCCGACCGGTCGGACATCGTCGAATGCCCGCAATGCCGATCGACCGACACGCGCGAGATCAGCCGCTTCGGCTCGACACCGTGCAAGGCGCAGTGGCAGTGCAACGCCTGCCTTGAACCATTTGACCGGTTCAAATGCCATTGAAGTGCATTGTCACTTCGGCGGACAAAGCTTCCCGGTTTCCTTGCAGTAGGCGCTGCGCACCTCACCCTTGAAATCGATTGCGCCAAGCTCATGCATGGTCGCGGCGGCGATGGTCGGCATAGCCGCGCGCAACCGCTTGGCGGCATCGGTCTTTGAAAAAGTAACGAGCGCGCGGAGGTCTTCGATCGACAGATGAGACGCGTAAGCGTGGGCGTCAGCGGCCAAGGCTCGTTCCTGCCCAACGAGAAAAGTCGCGTGCGCGACATCGCGCAGGCTGACCTGTTCGGCGGGCGAGAGCTCGGGATGCTCGGCGACCAGCACTTCGGTTTCGGTCTTTTCAATCATTGGAAGGATTGTCGCGAGCGTGCCGACATTCGCCATTTCGCGACCCAACGCGATTGCCTCGGCGCTCGGTTCGGCGGCCATCATCATCACTGCGATCATCAACATGTCACCCTCCGCACTGCCCGCGGTGAAGCAATTTGTGGTCGGCCAGTACCATCGCCACCATCGCCTCGACCACCGGCGCGCCGCGGATTCCGACGCACGGATCGTGACGGCCCTTGGTCACCGCATCGACTTCTTCGCCAGCCGCATTGATCGACGCGACGGCCTTGCGGATCGAACTCGTTGGCTTGAAGGCGACGCGCAGGACGATCGGCTGACCGGTCGAAATTCCGCCCGCAATGCCGCCGGCATGATTCGCCTCGAACACCGCGCCTGCCCGCATCGGGTCGGCATTGTCATGCCCGGTCGATCGCGCCGCATCGAAACCGTCGCCAATCTCGACGCCCTTGACCGCATTGATGCCCATGCAGGCCGCCGCCAGTTCCGCATCCAGCTTGGCATAGACCGGCGCACCCCATCCGGCCGGAACGCCGCTTGCGACGCATTCGATCACCGCGCCAAGGCTGTCGCCATCGGCGCGCGCGTCGTCGAGCATCGCGTCCCATCGCGCGGCGTCGGGCTCGCCGCCGATTTCCGCCACCCGCGCTTCGATTCGGACCTCCGGAATCACCAATCGGGCGATGGCCCCGCCCGCGACCCGCATCGCGGTTTCGCGCGCCG
>JBDTMR010000126.1:0-4810 GCA_039934175.1 Sphingomicrobium sp. | reverse complement strand
GGAAGCACGGTGAAGTTCGAAAAGGTCGAACAGCCCATGTAGTGGAAGATCGTCTGTCCCTTGTAGCTGAACCGCGACGTCCCGTCGGGCATCAGTCCCTTGCCTTGCGTCGCGCGGATCGCGGTGCACAGGTTCGACTTGCCGGAAAGGCAAGTTTTACATTTGCCGCATTCGGGCGTGTAGAGCGGAATGACGTGATCGCCCGGCGCAACGCTGGTCACGCCCGGTCCGACTTCGCGGACAATACCGGCCCCTTCATGGCCGAGGATGCTGGGGAACAACCCTTCGCTGTCCAGCCCGTCGAGCGTGTAGGCGTCGGTATGGCATATCCCCGTCGCCATGATCTCGACCAGCACCTCGCCCGCCTTTGGGCCCTCCAGATCGACCTCGACGATTTCCAGCGGGCGCTTGGCTTCGAAGGCGACGGCAGCACGTGTTTTCATGGTTGCTCAATATCCCTTGGCGGTCGCCGCCGCCTGTTCGAATTGCATTTCGATTTCGGTCGATGGCGCAGGTGTGGTCAGGCTGACAAGCCATGTCGCGAGCCCGGCAAGGATGAAGCCGGGAACGATTTCATACATCGTCGACGACAGGCCGAGCCAGATCCAGACGCCGACTGTCAATGCGCCGACGACCATCCCGGCCAGCGCGCCCTGGCGAGTGGTGCGTTTCCACAGCAGCGACAGCAGGATGACCGGCCCGAATGCGGCGCCGAACCCGGCCCACGCATTGGACACCAACCCAAGGATGGAGCTTTCCGGGTTCATTGCCAGCAAGCCGGCAACCACCGCGACCAACACCACCGCGATGCGGCTGACCGTCACCAATTCCTTCTGGCTGACGGCTTCGGCATCGCCAGAATAGCTGCCTTTCTTGACGGTGTGATAAAGATCCTCGGCTAGGCTCGACGAGGTGACCAGAAGTTGCGAGCTGATGGTCGACATGATTGCGGCAAGGATCGCGGCCAGGATGAAACCGTAAATCAGCGGGTGGAACAGGATGCGGCTCAGCATGATGAACACCGTCTCGCTATCCTTGAGCGCATACGCATCCTGCGCAAACCAGGCTGCGCCGATGTAACCAGTGGCGATCGCGCCGATCAGTCCGCCGATCATCCACGTCATGTTGATCCGCCGTGCGGTCGGCAAATCCTTGACTGACCGGATCGCCATGAACCGGACGATGATGTGCGGCTGACCGAAATAGCCCAGCCCCCATGCCGCCGCCGACACGATGGCAAGCGGCGCAACGCCCTGGAACAGGCTGCTGAGCGCGCCGGGGGCAAGCTTGCGATTGGCTTCGGCTGTCGCGATCATCGTCGAAAAATCGCCGCCAAGCATCGCGTAGGCGGTGATCGGCACCGCGATCAGCGCGATGAACATCAGGATGCCCTGAACGAAATCGGTCAGGCTGACGGCAAGGAAACCGCCAAGCACGACGTAGAGCACGACCACCCCGGCGGTCAGATAGACGCCGGTAAGATAATCCAGACCCAGTGCGCTTTCGGCCAATTTGCCGCCAGCGACCATGCCGCTCGACGTATAGAGGGTGAAGAAGACGATGATCACCAATGCACTGACGATGCGCAGAATATGCGAACGATCGTGGAACCGTTCCTCGAAATAATCTGGAACGGTGATCGCGTCACCGGCAAGCTCGGTATAGGTGCGAAGGCGCGGCGCAACGAGGCGGTAGTTGAGGTACGCCCCGATGAGGAGGCCGATGCCGATCCACGCCTGGTTGAATCCGCTGAGGAAAATTGCGCCCGGCAGACCCATCAGCAACCAGCCCGACATGTCCGAAGCCCCCGCGCTCAAGGCGGTCACGCCCGGGCCCAGGTCGCGCCCGCCGAGGAGATAACCCTCGCTATCGCTGGTCGATTTGCGCCAGGCGTAAAGGCCAATGGCAATCATGCCGGCAAAATAGACGGCAAGGCTGATCAAGGTTCCGGTCTGCATGCGCGCGACGCTATGAGCCGCCCGTTCCGCTTGCAAGCCCGCCCGTGACCGGCCTAGCGTGGGCGAAACGGCGGGAGAGACGATCGTGGGTTGGGCAACGGGGCGTCATGCGCTCATTACCGGTGGCGGAACCGGCATCGGCGCGGCGGCTGCGCGAATGCTTGCCGATGAGGGCGCAAAAGTCTCGCTGCTCGGTCGACGCCCCGAACCGCTAGCCGAGGTTGCAAGCGAAACCGGCGGAATCGCGATCCCGTGCGATCTGACCGACCGCGCCGCAATGGAGGAAGCGTTTGGCGCTGCGCGCGATGCCAACGGACCGTTCGATTACGTCATCCTCAATGCGGGTATTGGCGACAGCGCGCCGTTCCTGCGCACCAGGCGCGAGATGTGGGACCGCGTCATCGCCACCAACCTGACCGCCCTGTTCGACGGCGCCCAGCTTTCGCTCCCCGACTTGCTCGAAGGCGACGGCAAGCGCCTGATCGTTGTCGCATCGGTCGCAGGGTTGAAGGGCGGGGCCTACGCTGCGCCCTATGTCGCCTCGAAACACGGTGCTGTCGGCTTCGTCAAAAGTCTGGCGCTGGAATATTCGAAAACCAATCTGACCGTGAACGCGATCTGCCCGTCGTTCGTCGACACCCCGATGGTCGATGAATCGGCAGAGCGGATCAGCCGCGTCAGCAAGCGCAACATCGACGAATCGCGCGCCGCACTAGCCGCGCTCAACGCGAACAACCGTCTGGTGACCGCGGACGAAGTGGCGTCGTCGATCCTCAACCTTTGCCACCCGCTATCGCGCTCGATCAACGGCGCGACCGTGACCATCGACGGCGGAACCAGCGCATGAGTTTCGATCCGACCCGCCTTGCGCCGCAGCATTTCCGCTGGGACTTCGCCGACCATGTCGCGACGATCACGCTCGACCGGCCGGACAAGAAAAATCCGCTGACGTTCGACAGCTATGCCGAACTTCGCGACACGTTCCGCAATCTCGTGGTCACGCCCGAAGTGCGCGTCGTCGTCCTCAAGGGCGAGGGCGGCAATTTCTGTTCGGGCGGCGACGTTCATGAAATCATCGGCCCGCTGACAAAAATGGACATGCCCGGGATGCTCGCCTTCACGCGCATGACCGGCGACCTCGTCCGGGCGATGCGTGCCTGCCCGCAACCGATCATCGCCGCCGTTGATGGCGTTTGTGCGGGCGCTGGCGCCATCATGGCGATGGCAAGCGACCTGCGCCTTGCCGCCCGCGAAGCGCGCACCGCGTTCCTGTTCAGCCGCGTCGGGCTCGCCGGTGCCGACATGGGCGCCTGCGCCATTCTGCCACGAATCATTGGCCACGGCCGTGCTGCGGAATTACTGTTTACCGGGCGCGCGATGACCGCCGATGAAGGCCACGAATGGGGCTTCTTCATGCGCGTGCTCGACAGCAACATGCTTCACCATGCCGCCGCCGACCTTGCCCGCGATCTCGCCAGCGGCCCGGCGTTCGCGCATTCGATGACCAAGCGGCAGCTCGACATGGAATGGAACGTGTCGATCGACACCGCGCTGGAGATGGAGGCGCAGGCGCAGGCGATCTGCATGCAGACGCAGGATTTCACCCGCGCCTATGATGCCTTCGCCACCAAGCGAACGCCGGAGTTCAAGGGTGACTGATGTCGGCCTCGATCTCGACTGGCCCTTCTTCGACAGCCGCCACCGGCAACTCGGCCGCGACCTTGAAACATGGGCGGCGGCCAATCTCGATCACGCCCACGGTGACGATGTCGAGGCGGAGGTGCGCCACCTCGTCGCGAAACTGGGGTCGGCCGGTTATCTCGGTCTGACGATTGCCGACGGCGCGCTTGATGTGCGCAGCCTTGCCATCGCGCGGTCGACCTTGGCCTATCACAGCGGTCTGGCCGATTTCGCCTTCGCGATGCAGGGTTTGGGGTCGGGCGCGATCAGCCTGTTCGGCACCGCCCGGCAGCGCGCCGATTATCTCAGCCAGGTCGCCAGCGGCCAGGCAATTGCTGCTTTTGCGATGACCGAACCCGATTGCGGATCGGATGCCGCCGCAATGACCACCAGCGCGCGCCGGGACGGCGACGACTGGGTGATCCATGGCGAAAAAACCTACATTTCCAACGGGCAGATTGCCGATGTCATCACCTTGTTCGCGCGTACCGGCGAAGCCGACGGAGCCAAGGGGATCAGCGCCTTCATCCTACCCGGCAATGCGTCGGGACTATCGGTGGCCGAGCGGATCGAGGCAATTGCGCCGCACCCACTGGCCCGGCTTAAGCTGGAAGGGGTCCGCCTGCCCTCCTCGGCGATGCTCGGCAATCCCGGCGAAGGCTTCAAGGTGGCGATGCAGACATTGAACCTGTTTCGGGTCACGGTTGGCGCCGCCGCGCTAGGCTTTGCCCGCCGCGCCTTTGTCGAAGCGCGCTCGTTCGCCGCGCAGCGCAAACTGGGCAAAGCCACGCTGGCCGACAATGCGGTAACACAAGAGCGGCTGGCGGAAATGGCGATGGCGATCGACGCCTCTGCGCTTCTCGTCGCCCGCGCCGCTTGGCAGCAGGACAAGAGCGACGGCGACAACCGCCGCGCCGCCGCCATGGCCAAGCTCCATGCGACCGAGGAAGCGCAAAAGGTCATCGATGCCGCCGTCCAGCTTCATGGCGGACTGGGCGTGACGCGCGGATCGATGGTCGAAAGCCTCTATCGCGAAATCCGCGCGCTTCGAATCTATGAAGGAGCCAGCGAAGTGCAGCGCCAGATCATCGCCCGCGACCTGTTGAAGGAGATGCCGTCATGACCATCCTGCAACCGCCCGGCTGGCCGCAACCCAAGGGCTATGCCAACGG
>JBDTMR010000125.1:0-4919 GCA_039934175.1 Sphingomicrobium sp. | reverse complement strand
CTGTGGCCTCTGCCTTCGGAGGGCAGCGCTCTATCCAGCTGAGCTACGGGTGCCTGGGCGCTCGCTTAGCTTGGCCGCCCGCCGCCCGCAAGCGGCTTGAATTACCAGCGCAAAAGGCGCGGCAAGGCGACGCGGGCCGCGATGGCCATCACCGCGACCACGGCGACATGCCACAGCCCGAGATGCGCGATTTCATTGCGTCCGCATTCCAGCGTGACAGCCGCCGCGCCAATCGCACCTGCGGAAAGCCCGGCGAGCCACGCCGCCCGATCGGCCGCAACCGGTGCACCGCGCCGCAGCCAGAAGGTGAGGAAGCCAAGGCTGGCAAGCCCACTGGCAAGCCCAACAACCAGACAGCGGATCCCGGAGTCGGAGTCGAGGCCGACGGCCGCAGCAGGATCGGTGAGCAAAGCGGCAAGCGCAAGCAAGGGCAGCAAACCGAGGGCGGCGACCAGCCACGGCGTGCCGGTGGTCGGCGCGCCGACCTGCGGGCGGGCCCTCCGGACGGCTTGAACGCCGCTGGCACAGCCAAGGATTGCCATCAGGCCGATCGCGACCATCAGCAATGGCGGCGCGCGCATCGTCATGACGTCGCCGCGCAATCCGTAAACCACGGCAATACCGCTAATAGACGCAGCCGCCGTCGCGGCGAGAATCAGTCGACCGGTCGATCCGCGGTGAACCCGCACCGGTTCCAGCTGCTGGCTAAGCTGGTCGATGAGGAGGTCGAGATTGGACATTGGATTCACTCGCTTTCGACCATCGCAGAGAGCTTCTTGAGGCCGCGATGGACATTCACTTTGACAAGGGCTTCGGATTGACCGGTGACTTGGGCCGCCTCGTGGATGCTGAGGCCTTCGATCTTGGTCAGGGTGATGACATTGGCCTGCGCCGCGGGAAGGCGGCCGAGCAAACCATCAAGGCTGAGGCGCGACAGGACGGCATCCTCTTCGCTCGAAACCGGCGCATCGGCCTCGCCGAGCTCTTCATGGCTGGTCAGTTTACGCAAGGCATCGATCCAGCGGTAGCGGGCGATGGCGGCGAGCCACGGATAGTACGGCCGGGACGAATCATAGCTGGCCCGCTTGGCGTGGACCGACAGCAATGTTTCCTGCACCAGATCGTCGACCATCGCCGGCGCAATCCGCCGAGCGTAGTAACGCAGCAGCCAATCGCGCGAGGCCGACAGCAGAGCGCGATATGAGGCTGAGTCGCCGCCTTGGGCGGACCGCATCATTCGTCGGCAATCGTCGTCACGCATGATCATCGGCAGGGCCGTCCAGCGAAAATATGGTCGAGTGCAACACGACCGGGACCAATGCCAATGGAATGTTTCCCTGATCCCGTAAGGAAGGTCATTGGCACATGGTGCTTCCTCATTCGCTGCGGGAAACGTTCCGGTTACGCCAGGGTTTGGAAAAAATCGGTAAGCTGGCGATGCAGGTCGTGGCGCGCACGGCCAACGATCATCCCGACATGGCCCGAGTTGATTTGCACCTTTCGCCCCTGCGGTGCAGTCGCGGCGGGAACGATATGATCGCCGCGTGCGAGGCAATGCAGGGCAGGACAAGGCAAATTGTCGGACATCATCTTGCCGCTTACCGTCCAATTTCCCTGCCCTGGCGCGTCGTCGGCAAACAGTCGGTCAAACAATTCCTCGGCCGCGGGCAAGGGCAAGGGCTCGCCCTGGTTCGCCCAATCCTCCATCACGACGAAGCGACAGGCTTCGTCGCTCGTCGGATTGAGCGCACCAAAGGCAGCGAATTTGGCAACCGTCCGATCGGGATCGAGCGCCCAGAAAGCCGCCTGCAACACCTCCATCGGCATCGCGCCAAGTTGTCCTGATGTGCCGCGCGAGTCCCGCCAGATTGCGGCGAGGGCGTCGCGAGCCTTTCCGTCGTAAGCCGAAAACCGCCACGGTGCGGCGAGCGTCGCGACGCCCGCGACCGGGGTCAATTGCGCTGCCGCCATCGCCATTGTCCCGCCAAGGCAATAGCCGACAAGCAGGGGTGGGACATCCAGAGCGGCAATCAGCGGCAGCAGAATCCGCTCGATATGCTGCGCAACATTTTCTGCAGCGCGATCCGCTGCTTTGCCCCAGTCGAGGAGCATGATGCGATGTGTTTTAGACAAGGATCCGGCGAGCGACGTTTCCTCGTCAAGATCGAGAATATGGGGCGGATTGATCAGTGATGGAACCAGGATGAGCGGCCGACCATGGCCGCCATGATCGCGCAGCGATGCACCTTTCACTTCGGCGAATTTCGGTCGAGAAATCCGCGGCTTGGGACGCGGTGCCTCCATGTAACTATGCAGCCCGTGAAGCGCCCTGCGGGCAAGATCCGGATCGCGCTCGGCAACGTTGCGGACCAGCGCGAGGAACAGCGGCAACGGCCGCGGCGCAGCATGATCGCCAACCATTTGTTGCGATGCCGCATGAGCGGGTGCTACGTTGCCCGCTTCATCGGGAGGTTGGTTCATGGGCAAGTCGTCGTCAGGTAAGGTCACCATCAAGAAGTACGCGAACCGGCGGCTGTATGACACGGAAAGTTCATCTTACATCACCCTCGACAAATTGGGCCAGATGATCCGCGACGGCCGCGACTTCGAAGTCGTCGATGCCAAGAGCGGCGAGGACATCACCCACCAGGTCCTGACCCAGATCATCGTCGAGGAAGAAGCGCGCGGCACGACGATGCTTCCGGTCAACTTCCTGCGTGACCTGATCGGCCTTTACGGGGGCAACATGCAATCGGCGGTTCCCCAATATCTCGACGCCGCGATGGACGCCTTCAAGAAAAATCGCGAGGCGATGACCGGAGCGTTCGGTCCAACCATGTTTGCCGATCTTGCCAAGCGCAACATGGAAATGTTCGAAAAGGCCGGGCGTGCGTTCACGGGCGGGAACGCCGGGGCAGCCGCCAAGGATGAACCCGAAGTGGCGGTCGACGAGGTTGCCGAACTCAAGGCTCAGTTGGCGGCGCTTCAGGCGAAGGTCGAAAAGCTGGGGAAATAGGCACGCAGGGTCGCGGCACGAAGCGCAAGAGATTACTCCGATTTAACACCATTACAAGTCTTGTCATTCGCGCGTTCCCACAACATGTTGTGGTTGGCTTTAACGCAGCGAAAGGAGGTGATCCGATGTCTCATGGTTCAGCTTGGAGATCGGCCCCGTTCGCTTGGAGGGCGATGGCCTGACCAGCCATCCCGGTCCTTCGCGGGCTTGAACGTCCGATCGCTGACCATGTTGAGGGGAGTCACGGTGTGGTGCCGGGGCTCCCCTTACTTTTGTCGCTAACCTCGGTTATTCCGGAACCGTCTCGTCCTTGAACCGTCTTTCCAATGAACAGGACAAAATGGAGTTTTTTCACATGGCGAAAACCACGACCAAATCGAGCAGCCGTAAATCGACCGACACAACCATGGACAAGATCGCAAAAGCCGCGATGAGCCGTGAGATGCTGGCCGCCGGTCTGACCGCTGCCGCCGCCGCGATTGCCGCCAGCCCTAAAGCGCGCAAGGCGATCAAGGACGCCGGCATGGACGCCGCCGACAATGCGAGCCAGGCCGCGACGCAGATGATGACCAGCGCGTCGAAACTGGGAACGCTGATTGCCGAAGCCGTTGCCGATGCCGCCCAGCGCGTCCTGTCGGGCAAATGGTCGCTTGACGACGCGCCTGCTGCAAAGCCGGTTGCAGCCAAGTCTGCCGCGCGCAAGACGACCGCAAAAAAGCCGGCTGCTCGCAAGGCTGCGCCCAAGAAGGCGGCTGCAACGCGCGCCGCACCGGCAAAGAAGACGACCGCTCGCAAGTCCGCCGCGCGCAAGACGGCGGCGCGCAAGCCCGCTGCGCCGAAAAGCTGATTCGCTGTCCTGAGGCCTTGCGGGGCTATGGAATAAGATGATTGCTCATGCCATGGGGGCGACGATGAACTCGTCGTCCCCATTTTCCGTTGTCGTGCTTGCCGCCGGGCAGGGTACGCGGATGCGTTCCGATACGCACAAGGTCCTCCACCCAATCGCCGGCAAAGCAATGCTGCTCCACTTGCTCGATACCGTCCAGGACATGGGCGCAGGCCGTGTCGTCGTTGTCGTCGGCAAGGGTCGCGAGCAGGTCGAGGAGGTCATTGCCGGTCGACACGGTGTCGCCACGGCGGTGCAGTCCGAACAGAAGGGCACCGGCCACGCCGTGTTGATGGCGTCAGGAGCGCTTGGCGATACCGAGGGCCCGGTGATCGTCACCTTCGGCGATACGCCGTTCGTGACGGCGGAGACTTTGCAGTCGATGTTGCGGCGTCTGGCGCAGCCCGACGATCCCGGTGTGGTCGTCCTGGCAAGTTCGCCCGACGACGGAAAATCCTATGGCCGGGTGATCCTGGAACACGGCGGCGACCGGATCGCCAAGATGGTCGAGTTCAAAGACGCGACTCCTGCGGAACGCGCCGTCCGATTGTGCAACAGCGGAATGCTCGCCGCCAGCCGCGCCGACCTGTTTCGCTGGCTCGGTGCGATCGGCAATGCCAATGCCGCCGGCGAATATTATCTGCCCGATGTCGTCAACATTGCCCACGACGAAGGTCGTCATCCGGTCGCGATCGAAGGCGAGCCATTCGAAACGGCGGGCGTCAACAGTCGCGCCGAACTCGCCGCGCTGGAGCTCGACTGGCAGGGCCGCCGTCGCTGGGCCGCGCTGGAACAGGGTGCGACCCTGATCGATCCCGAAAGTGTC
The DNA here is from genome assembly GCA_039934175.1 of Sphingomicrobium sp. Lineage (GTDB taxonomy): Bacteria > Pseudomonadota > Alphaproteobacteria > Sphingomonadales > Sphingomonadaceae > Sphingomicrobium. The sequence goes on along the minus strand of JBDTMR010000125.1, from coordinate 191 downwards.
TGGTTCTCGGCCGACACCAAACTCGGCCGGGATTGCACCATCGAACCGCACGTCGTCTTCGGGCCCGGTGTGACGATCGCCGACGGTGCCGTGATCCGCGCCTTCAGCCATATCGAGGGCGCGTCGATCGCGACCGGCTGCGAAGTCGGCCCGTTCGCCCGGCTCCGTCCCGGCGCGGTGATGGAAACCGG
>JBDTMR010000124.1:0-4936 GCA_039934175.1 Sphingomicrobium sp. | reverse complement strand
CAATCGTCGCGACCTTGACATAGTCGCGCCCGGCGCGCGCACCCACACGGGAATCCGCCGACGTGAAGAAGCGCGCAAGACCGACGGTGCGGTCCGGCTCGATCATCGCTGCCGATCCGTCGCTCCCTTTCTTCGTAGCCGCGACGCCTGTTCCTTCGTCGCCTTTCGGCTCGGAAGGCTGAAGCGGAAATTTCGGACATTGTTCGGCGCGCAACCAAGGGCGCTGGATCCAGAAACCCTCGACCGACTCGACTGCTGGCGGTGCATCGGGGCTCGTCGTCACAGGCGCGGGAATAGAAGACTTCGCAAATCCTGCGTCTGCCGCATCGAGTGAAAAGGTCGCACGCACTTCATAGCTTTTGCCATCGTCACGGATCTTGAGACGCATCGACGGTGTGGCCGCATCGGGCAGCGGATAGCCCGGACAGCCGAACGCCATCCGGAAGGCAAACCGACGTCCCGACATCGACCGCTGAAGTCCGCTGTCGTCGGTTCCGGTCGCAAACGCGCTGGCGGCTTCCTCCGCAGCGTCGATCAGGCCCGACCGGTCGAGCGTCGGCGCGGTTGCCGGGATTGGCATCAGATTCGCGAGGTTGGACGCTGCATCCTCGAGATTCTGGTCTTGCGTTCGCTCTCCCCCGCAAGCGGCTAGCGAAAGAGCCAGAGCAGCGATGGTCATCGGGGTGCGGAATAGGGTAAGCATGGCTGCAGACTAGCAACAAAAGCAGCCGAAAGGCGAGCCTGCACTTGCCATTGTTTGCGGGCCATGGTCGAACCCGCCCGTGACCAGCGACCAACTCATCACCCTTGCCGTGCTCGCGGCCGTTATCGCCGCGCTGATCGCCGACAAGATCCGGGCCGATGTCGTTGCCTTGTGCGGTGCCGCCGTGCTGCTGGTTACCGGCGCGGTCCGTCCGGTCGAGGTGCAGGGTGCGTTCGCCTCGCCTGCGATCATCGCCTTGGCGTCATTGTTCGTGATTGCCTACGCGATGGAATTATCCGGCCTTCTGGACACCGCGATCAACAAGGGCGTCGCGCTATGCAAGAAGATCGGAAAGGCCGGGATCTGGCTGCTGATCGGTGTCAGCGGCGGTGCTTCGGCGTTTCTTAATAACACTCCAATCGTGGTGATGGGCGCGCCGGTCGTGCGCGACATTGCCAAGCGCCTCGACGTCGATCCCAAGCGTTATTTGATTCCGCTGTCGTACATGGCGATTATGGGTGGATCGTGCACCCTGATCGGCACGTCCACCAATCTGCTGGTCAACGACATGGCCTCGCTTGCGGGGCAACCGCGCTTCAACATTTTCGAGATCACGCCCGTCGGGCTGGTGATTGCCGCGGTCGGGGGAATTTACTTGTTCTTCGCCAGCCGCTGGCTTGGTGATGGCGAGACTGCGGTGACATCCGACGCGATGCTGCACTCCCACAATCCCGACCTTCACCAGTTGCAACTCGGCACCCCCGACGTCTTTGCCGAGGGGCATAAATTGGTCTTGTGGAAGGCGTTTGCCTCGTCGCTTATTTTCGTCGGTGTGATCCTGATGGCGGCGCTCAACATTGCGCCGATTGCGGCGGCGGCGTTCGGCGGCGCGGTGCTGCTGATCATGCTGCGCATCATCACGGCGGACGAAGCCTATCAGGGCTTGCGCCCCGAAATCCTGATGCTGATCGCCGGCATGGTCGTGCTTGGCATCGCCCTCGAAAAGACCGGCTTGGCGGCCTTGGTGACGCAAAGCCTGATCAGTTCGCTCAACGGGCTCAACCCGCTTTATGCGCTCATCCTGCTTTATGGCGCCACATTGCTGCTGACCGAAATCCTGTCGAATGCGACGGTCGCGGTGCTGGTCACCCCGATTGCGGTCGCGCTTGCCGATTCACTGGCCGTGAGTCCGCGCCCGATGCTGGTCGCGGTGATGATGGCGGGCAGCGCGGCCTTCGCGACGCCCTTTGGCTATCAGACCAACACGCTCGTCTTCCAGATGGGCGGCTACAAATATCTCGACTTCGTCAAGATCGGACTGCCGCTCAATATCCTGACCTGGGCGGTCGGATCGATGGCGATCCCGTACTTCTTTCCGTTCTGAGCGGAGCCCGCCTCCACCGCGAAGCGGGTGTCTTGATCGGCAACGAAAAAGGGCGACCTCTTGCGAGGCCGCCCTTTCCCATCCGCAGGCGCTTCAAGACACCCACGAAATCTCGAGACGAGAAGCTTACTTGAGCTCGACGGTTCCGCCGGCTTCTTCGATCTGCTTCTTGATCTTTTCTGCTTCGTCCTTGTTGACGCCTTCCTTGACGGCCTTGGGAGCCGATTCAACCAGCGTCTTGGCTTCGCCGAGACCCAGGCCGGTGATGGCGCGGACTTCCTTGATGACGTTGATCTTCTTGCCACCGTCGCCGGTGAGGATCACGTCGAATTCGGTCTGCTCTTCGGCAGCCGGGCCAGCGGCAGCGGCCGGGCCGGCGACGGCGACGGCAGCGGCGGCCGAAACGCCCCACTTTTCTTCGAGCATCTTGGCGAGGTCAGCCGCTTCGAGGACGGTCAGAGCCGACAGGTCGTCGACAATCTTGTTCAGGTCAGCCATTTAATATCTCCAGATGGGCACTCGGCCCAAAGTTGTCGTGCGTTGAGTTCAAACGAAAAATCAGGCTGCAGCCTTGGCGGCAAAAATGCGCGCCAATTGGCCAGCGGGCTCCATCGCGATCTTGGCGATTTTCGTCGCCGGCGCCTGGATGAGGCCCACCAACTTGCCGCGAAGCTCGTCGAGCGACGGAAGTTCGGCCAATGCCTTCACTCCGTTCACGTCGAGCAACGTATCACCCATCGCGCCGCCAACGATTTCGAACTTGTCGTTCGATTTGGCGAACTCGACTGCCACCTTGGCAGCCGCGACCGGGTCGGACGAAGTTGCCAGCGCAGTCGGTCCCACAAGGAACTCGCTGAGCGGGCTGTACGTCGACCCTTCGAGGGCGATCTTGGCAAGCCGGTTCTTCGCAACCTTAAACTGTGCACCGGCATCGCGCATCTTCGAGCGCAGGTCCGAGGACTGCGCAACCGACAGACCGAGGTTGCGGGTAATCACCACAACACCGGTATCGGCGAAGACGTTCTTCAGCTCGGCAACCAGATCGGCTTTTTGCGAACGATCCATGCCATACTCCCAAATGTTCCGCAGCGCCGGACCATCCGGCACGCGGTTGGAGACACGGGCAAAGCCCATGCTCCGACAAGTCCGGGGGATGGATGAAAGAGGCGGCGGGCTTGCCCGACGCACGACCGGACGCGAAAGGGCGTCCGTCCTTGAATTCCAGTCCCCGTCTAGGCCGCAGATTAAGAGGGAAACCCCCAGCGACTGTCTCGGACGAGCGTCTTTCCGAAGAAAGACAGGGGGGCCTATAGAGGAATTCGCCGACAGATCAAGCGCCTGAAGTCCACGCGCTTCCGGATGCAACCGAATCCGTCGCCGCCCGTTACACCGCAATGCTCGCTCCCGCTGACGACCGACTCCATGACCTCGCTGACCGTTTCCGACGCTTCGTCGGGGAGGCGGAATTTCCGTGCGTCGGCGCGAAAGCGGCGCTGAATCGCGACGGAATGCGGTTTGTCGTAGCGCGCGACTTTCGCTCAGGATGGGACGATCTGCGAATTATTCCGACACTGCTTGACCTTGCTCGGGACTATCGGCGTGACCCAATCCCGTTCCAGTCGCTGGTCGTGCTGTTCGAAACTGGTGCACCGACCGACGAACAGGCCTTTGAAGACGGTTTGTGGCGCAGGCTGCAGTCGTTGACGGACAAGGATCATTGGCTCGGCCAGCCTGCCGATCCACGCGTCTCGCACGATCCGGAAGATCCTCATTTCGCGATGAGCTTTGGCGGCGAGGCGTTCTTTGTCGTTGGCCTTCACCCGAATTCCAGTCGCCCGGCGCGCCGCTTCGAAGTCCCGGCGATGGTGTTCAACCTGCACGCTCAGTTCGAGCGGTTGCGCGAGGAGGGTCGCTACCAGAAATTGCGAACGACGATCCTCGATCGCGACGAGAAGTTGGCCGGATCGATGAACCCGATGCTCGCCCAGCACGGCACCATCTCTGCTGCGCGTCAGTATAGCGGCCGCGCGGTCAATGACGATTGGCGTTGCCCCTTCAGCGGCCGGCAGGCCAAACAGGAAACCGACGTTGATCAATGAAATTGCGCCGCGCTCGGGCGTGGCCTTCCCCCTCGACAAGGGACAGCGCCTGACGGTCATCGATCCCGAAGGGATGCAGGTTGCCGATCTGCTGGCGTTCAGCCGCTCCGACGTCGGTGAAGTCATCTCGTCGGGACGGACGCTCGATTACGCCAGCAAGATCTACCTCTCGACTGGAGACCCGCTCTATTCGAACCGCTCGAACGTCATGCTCGACATCGTCGAAGACACGGTCGGGCGGCACGATTTCCTCCTGACCCCGTGCAGCAAGGAAACGTTCCGAATCATTTATGGCGACACCGATCCGCATCGTGGCTGTTTCGGCAATCTGGCGGCAGCGCTCGCACCTTATGGAGTGAGCGAGGACATGATCCCAACTGCCTTCAATTGCTTCATGAACGTGCCGGTCGACGGTGAAACCGGGGAGCTTAAAGTGCTGCCTCCGATCAGCAAGGCCGGTGACCATGTCACGTTCGAAGCGAAGATGGACCTGATTATTGGCCTGACCGCCTGTTCGGCGCTGGACAGCAACGGCGGCAGTTTCAAGCCAATTCACTGGTCAATTGCTTGAACGTTCGGGCTTTCGCGCTCGCGCCACCGCAACACCTTGGGAAGCTCGAAGCGACGCAACGCTGGCAACGCTTTCGTGTGTCGATGATCTATTGGTGGCGGCATGGTCGCTGGCCAAATCTTGATGCGCCGCAGCGCTTCACCGAATGGGTCCAGTGGCGCAAGCTCAACGATCGCTCT
>JBDTMR010000123.1:0-4948 GCA_039934175.1 Sphingomicrobium sp. | reverse complement strand
CTGGTGCTGACCTTGAGCGGAGCGGAATTGAAGTCGGTGCTGGAGCAGCAATATGCCATCCCTCTGCGCCCCAATGCCACCCTCCCGGCCGCACTCGCCCCGTCGATGGGGTTCACCTACACCGTCGATTTGACACGACCCGAAGGCGACCGGGTGTCCCGGATGCGATTGGACGGCAATTCGATCGATCCGGCGCGCGATTACCGCATCACGGTCAACAATTATGTCGCAAGTGGCGGGGATGGATTGACCGGCTTTACCAAGGGCCGTGACGTCACCGACGCCGAGATCGTCGACATTGACGCAATGATCGCGTGGATCACACCGGGACGGACGCCGCCGAAGGCCGACCGGGTGACGGTAACGAAATGATGCTGCTCTTGCCGATGCTGGTCGCTGCTCCGCCACCGATGATCCAGCTACCTCCGCCAGTCTCGATCAATGTGCGCGGGCGCAATGTTCCAATGACGCCTACCCGAGCGCTCGCCGCAGGCATGGTCCGCCTGCGGCCGGAAGAAGCCGTGATCAAGGCATCGGAGGCGGGCAGTCCAGGGGTCGTCGGCGTGTTCGACCTTTCGGTCGTCATCGCCAATGAAGTCGACCGCCGCATTTTTCTCGGCACGCAGCCGGATTATCGCGACCAGCGCAATCTGGCGATCGCCATCGAACCTGATGCCTTTCGCGGATTGATGAGTCGTTACGGCGCGCCGATTGTCGACAAATTGCGCGGCAAGCATTTGCTGGTGATTGGAAAAGCGGTGCCGGTTAAAATTTCGATCAACGACGAACTGGGTCGCCCCACCGGCAAATATTATTTCCAGACCCATGTCGCCGTGACCCACCCCGAGCAAATCGAGATCATTGGCGATTAACGCAGTGGCGGTTCGTCAAAGCTGCGCAGCTTGCGGCTGTGGAGACCTTCGCCCTCACGTTTGAGCAAATGCAGGGTTTCGATCCCAATCCGCAGATGCTGGCTGATCGCGCGCTCGTAGAAAGCGTTAGCTTGTCCCGGTAACTTCAATTCGCCATGAAGCGGCTTGTCGCTGACGCAGAGCAAGGTGCCGTAGGGCACGCGGAAGCGGTAACCCTGCGCGGCGACGGTCGCCGATTCCATGTCGATGGCGACCGCTCGGCTCTGGTTGAAGCGCAGCGCGCTGAGTGTGTAGCGAAGCTCCCAATTGCGGTCGTCGGTGGTGACGACGGTGCCGGTACGAAGCCGTTTCTTGACGCTGTCCTCATCCTCGCCGGTGACCTTGACGGTGGCGTCGAACAGAGCGGTCTGGACTTCCGCGATGGCCGGAATCGGGATTTCGGGCGGCAGCACGTCGTCGAGGACATGGTCGTCGCGCAGATAGGCGTGGGCCAGGACATAGTCGCCGATCGTCTGGCTGGGACGTAGGCCGCCGCAATGACCGATCATCAGCCACGCCTCTGGGCGCAACACGGCGATATGATCGCAGATGGTCTTCGCGTTCGACGGACCGACACCGATGTTGACCAGGGTGACGCCGTCGCCCTTCGCGGTCATCAGATGGTAGGCCGGCATCTGGTGGCGGCGCCAGTTGCCCGCCGCAATCTGCGCTTCGGCATCGTCGGCAAGATCGTCGCGTTCGAAGGTCGCACCTGGGGTCGACAGCATCGTGAACGGGCCGCCCTCCCGGCGCAATGCCTCGATCGAGAAACGAACGAATTCATCGACGTAGCGGACGTAGTTGGTGAACAGCACGAAATGCTGGAAATGTTCGGGCGGGGTCCCGGTATAATGTTTCAGTCGGGCGAGGCTGAAATCGGTGCGCAGGCCATCGAACAGCGACAACGGACGATGATCCTGCATCGTGAAATCCAGCACGCCGTCCGCGACCTCGTCGCCGATATGCGCCAGGTCGGTCGACGGGAACCACAACGACAATTCGCTGCTCGAGATTCCGCCGACATCGACGTCGCCGTCGAGAACATAGGGATAAGCGATTTCGGTCGCTGACCGGGCAACGGTGACCTCAACGTCATAGTCGCTGACCAGGTGACGCAATTGTTCTGCCAGATAGTCGCGGAACAAGGCCGGACGGGCGATCGAACTGGCGTAAATGCCGGGCTGGTTCAGCCGGGCGAATGCGCGCGACGATGGCGGCGCGGGCGTCTCCGGATCGTAACTGATGCGCAATTCCGGATAAGCGAAACAGCCATTGGCGCGATCCTGCGGCGCTGGCTTCGTCCCGTCGGCAGCAAATGCGCGCAACCCGTCACGCAGGTTGCGAACCGACTGGTCGTAGATGGTTTCAAGTTGGTCGAGGAGGGTGGGAATGGTTTCGAGGGTCGTCATCCCAAGGCCGATTGGCGGTTTTCCATGAGGGATGCAAGCGATAGGGATTGATTTACTAAGTATGCTTATTATATCGCCGCCTATGAATAACGACCAACTTCCTTTCGAGATTGCCGAAACCGCCCATTCGTTGCGCCGCGAATTCGACCGTCGTGCGGCGCCGCTGGGCGTGACTCGGGCGCAATGGCGCGCGCTGGCATGGATCGGCCGGCAGCCCGGGATGCGTCAGGTGGAACTTGCCGACCATCTCGACATTGAACCCATCACTTTGTGCCGAATCGTGGATCGGTTGGAAGAAGCGGGTTTGATGGAACGGCGGCGCGACTCGGCTGATCGCCGCGCTTGGCTGCTCCACTTGACCGACAAGGGCGAGCCCTTGGTGCGCGATTTGCGTGGGTTGGCGGCGACTATGGCCGACGAAGTGTTTGATGGAATCGACCCGCAGGCGGTTGCGCTCATGCGCGAAACGCTTGCGCGGATCCGCGAAAATGTCGCCGACATGGCCAAGGAACGAATGAGCGCATGAACAAAATGCAGGCCATCGAGAGCGAGCAGGCGACCGAAATCGTCGAGGCACCGCGCAACAAGAAGAAAATCTGGATCATGCTGGCGATCCCGCTGCTGATTGTCGCAGTCGGGCTGTTTTTCTGGCTGACCGGCGGCAAGACCGCGAGCACGGACAATGCCTATGTAAAGCAGGACATCGTTGCCGTTTCGACGCAGATCAACGGTCCGGTGATCGAGGTGTTCGTCGACGAGAACCAGCATGTGACACGCGGCCAGCCGCTGTTCCGGGTCGATCCGGCGCCGTCGCAGGTCGCGCTTTTGCAAGCCCAGGCGCAGCTTGCCGCAGCCGAACTCCAGACCCGCCAGCTTGGTGTTGCTGCCCAAGGCACGCGCGGCGACATTACCGGTGCCGCCGCCAGCCTGAGCGTCGCGCAGCGCGCCCTGGGTCGGCAGCAGGCGCTGCTTGCAAAAGGCTTCACGACGCGGTCGCGCTATGACGATGCGCTGGATGATGTCGCCAAGGCGCAGGCCGCGTTGGCCGATGCGCGCGCACGGGCCAACAATGCCGATGCCGCCATATCATCGACGGGCAACCAGCCGCAGATTGCCGCTGCCCGAGCCGCGATCGCCAAGGCTCAGCTCGATCTGCAACACGGCATCGTGCGCGCGGCGATTTCCGGCACCATCGCCAAGTCCGACCGGCTGCTTCCGGGCCAGTCGGCGATCACCGGCGTGACGATGGTGTCCATCGTTCGCGACAATGCCGGCTGGGTCGAAGCCAATTTCAAGGAAGCCGACCTTGCCCGGATGCACCCTGGTCAGAAAGCGACGATCAAGTTCGATGCCTATCCGGGCGTCAAACTGAAAGGTCATATCGCGTCGATCGGCGCGGGAACGGGAAGTGAATTTTCGGTCCTCCCGGCGCAGAATGCCAACGGCAATTGGGTCAAGGTCACCCAGCGCGTGCCAGTCCGTATAGCGTTCGACGCCAAGCCGCCGCGCGAGATGATCGCCGGACTGTCGGCCGACGTCGAAGTCGAGCTCGACCGCGCCAAGTAAGATGGTCAAGGAACTCAGCGCCACGTCGATGGACCCGATCGACCGCATGCTGTTGACCGGTGCGGTCATGCTTGCGGTGCTGATCCAGGTACTCGACACGACGATCGCCAACGTCGCGCTGCCGCATATGCAGGCCAGCCTGGGCGCGACTCAGGAGAGCGTGAACTGGGTGCTGACGAGCTACATCGTCGCCTCTGCCATCGCGATCCCGATTTCGGGTTGGCTGGCCGATAAGGTCGGTCGTAAGCGCCTGCTGGTGTGGGCGGTGATCGGCTTCACCATCACCAGCTTCCTGTGCGCGATTGCCCAAACTTTACCCGAAATGGTGGCATTTCGCGCGTTGCAGGGGATGAGCGGCGCGTTCCTGGTGCCGCTCTCGCAGGCGACATTATTCGATATCAACCCGCCCGAGCGCCATGCGCGGGCGATGGCCTTGTTTGGCGGTGGCATTATGATCGGTCCGATCCTTGGGCCGATGCTGGGTGGCTGGCTGACCGACAATTACAATTGGCGCTGGGTGTTTCTCGTCAACCTTCCGGTGGGCGTGCTTTGCACGGTCATGCTGTTGCGCTTCATGCCAAAGTCGCCGCAACAAGAGAGGCGCTTCGACCTGTTCGGCTTTGCCTTGCTTGGCCTCGCGCTGGGCAGCCTGCAGCTGATGCTTGATCGGGGACAGCAACTCGACTGGTTCCAAAGCTGGGAAATCTGGTTCGAGACCGGCGTCTGCGTTTCCGCCGCGTGGATGTTCGTGACGCATACGCTCCTTGGACGACGACCGATATTCAATCGCGAGATGTTTGCCGACCGCAATTTCTCGTTGGGACTGATGTTCATGGTGGTCACCGGGGTTCTGCTGCTCGCCGGGCTAGCCTTGCTGCCGCCAATGCTTCAGCGGCTCTACGGTTATTCGGTCTTGCAATCAGGTGTTTTGACTAGCCCGCGCGGGGTCGGGACTCTTATCTCGATGCTGCTAGCCGGTCGGCTCGTCGGGCTAGTCGATTTGCGAGTCCTGGTCGCGGCCGGACTGGGCCTGATGGCCTGGTCGCTGCACATGATGACCGG
>JBDTMR010000122.1:0-4971 GCA_039934175.1 Sphingomicrobium sp. | reverse complement strand
TCATCGGCATTTCCATCATTTCGTCGGCGAGGTTCTTTTCCTCGCCTGCCGCCTCTATTGCCTCATCCCATTCGCTCGCTTCGTAGGTCCCCTGACCCACAAGGCAAAAGGCAAAGATTTCTGCGATTTGATCGTCCGCCAAGTCGTCGAGGATACCCTTGAGTTCCTCCTCGACGCTGGTGTTGAGCTCGTCATCCAGCACCGAAAGCGTTTCGCCGCCTTCGTCATTGACGTTTGAGGCATCCTCGCCCTCGTCATATTCGGTCGGAACCTGGGCCTCATATTCGCGGGCGCGGATGATGATGCGGCAAAGAGTGTCGAGAGGCGTCGCGGTTTCCATATTTTCCTCACTGATGTCACTTCGCACAACGAGGGGTGGGGGCCGCGGTTCCGCACATTGCGAAGTCGCGTTGACCGGTGGGAATTGGCTGCCTATATGCCCGCCCGCCGGACGGTGATTTATAGACCGTTGCCCTGATCGGGGCGGAGTAGCTCAGCTGGTTAGAGCAGCGGAATCATAATCCGCGTGTCGGGGGTTCAAGTCCCTCCTCCGCTACCATCATTTCCTGCACTTGCATTCGTCCCATCCGGCTACTACTGTATTAATCAAGCAATACAGGAGCAGGGGATGCGTTCATCGATATTTTTGGCAGCTGCTGTGATTGCAGCACCGGCGGCCGCGTTTCCGGCAGATTTCAAGGCGCAGGCGGATTCGATCGTCGCCAAAGCGATCAAGGCGGACGAGCCGGGGATGGCGATCATCGTTACCCAGCACGGCAAAACCGTCTATCAGGCGGGCAGGGGACTGGCCGACCTCGACAAGAAAACCGCGATAACGCCAGATACGGTCTTTCGCCTCGGTTCCATCACGAAGCAGTTCACGTCGTCTGCGATCCTGAAGCTTGTCGAGCAGGGCAAGATTTCGCTCGACGATCCGCTGACCAAGTTTCTACCCGATTATCCGCAGCCCGGTGGCGCCGCGACCGTGCGCCAGCTGCTCAACCACTCATCGGGAATCATGCCCTACACCGCGATTCCTGGCTTCATGACCGAGGGGAAGACCGGACGTTCTTACACGACCACCGAATTGATCGCGACCTTCAAGGACCATCCGGTCCAGTTCAAGCCAGGCGAGAAGTGGGAATATAACAATAGCGGCTACATCCTGCTCGGCGCGATCCTGGAGAAAGTAACCGGGAAAAGCTGGGATGCAGCGGTTCATGACCTTATCGTAGGGCCACTGAAGCTCAACACGATCCGGAGTGGGATTTCCGAGGACGCGACGCCAAACATGGCCAAAGGCTACACCCGCCGCGACGACAAGGTTGCCCCTTCGACGAAAATCCACATGAGCGTGCCGCAAGGCGCCGGAGCATTGATCGGCACGGTCGGCGACCTCGCCCGCTGGGCCGACGCACTGCACCACGGCAAGGTGATCAGCGCGGCAAGCTATGCCGCAATGACGGGCGCGACCAAGACGGCCGACGGCCAGACCAACCCTTATGGGTTCGGCATGGGGACGTCCGATATTCGCGGCCACAAGACGATCGGCCACAGCGGCGGTATCTTCGGCTTTTCGACCGACAGCACTTATTTGCCGGACGAGGATATTTTCGTCGCGGTCTTTGCCAATAGCGATGACGGACCGTCGCCGGGGATGATCATGCGGCGCGTCGTCGCGGCTGCGCTGGGCGATCCCTATGACGAATTTACCGCGCAGCCGGTCGACAAAGCGGCCGTTTCCCCCTTGCTCGGGGTCTATGATCTTGCGGTTGGCGATCGGCGCTTTTTTGAGCGGGACGGGAAGCTCTACACGCGGCGGTCCGGTGGCGGCGAACTTGAGGTTTATCCCGCAGGTGGAAACCGCTTCTTCTACGGCCCGGAAAATCTGACTTGGTTCGAGATCGTCACTGCTGGCGATGGTTCGAAAACCATGCTGATGCATCAGGAAGGTGCGACCACCGGTGAGCCGGCAAAGAGGAGTGGCCCTGTCCCTGCCGAAAAGCCTGCGTTCGTGGTGCCGGATTCGATGTTGTCCGCCTACCTCGGCAGCTACAAATCGCCGCTCGGCACGTTTATCATCGCTCGTGACGGTGATTCCCTATCGGCGAAGCTCGAGCAGCAAAACGCGCTAAAGTTGAAACCGATCACGCTGGACGAATTCGAGGTCGAGCGCGTCGGTGCTAAGATCCGTTTCGGCACGATCGTCGGTGGCAAGGCACCGGGACTTACCATGTTCCAGGGTGGTCAACAGGTCGAAGCGAAGCGCACCGACTAATTCTCCAATGAACGCCAGATGCAAATGGTGCGTCCAATAAGCAAAAACGCCCGGGTGGTGAAACCCGGGCGTCCTTGCGTGACGATCGCTCGTCAGCCCCCTTGGAGTATGGAGCGCCGCTCTCGCGTCGGCATCCTCCCCGAACTCAGTCCCCTGCAGGCCGGTTCGAGGGGTGCTGGCTAGCGCCGCAATGCAGTCGATGTCACCCGCAAAAGTGCTTGGAGACAACAGTTTGATTGCTGCTGTGTCGATGTTGCAACACGGCAATCAGTCGATCGACTCGCGGGTCAGCTGTGCTCGTTGTGTCTCATCCGCTCTTATCGGAGCCTTGTTGGAGCAGTGATTGCCTATCGGCGGTGCGCTCACTAGGAGAGGCGCGATCCCTACGCATTCACTTGAAAGCTCCGTCCTTGCGCCTGTCCCGATCGTTTCTTCCTGTCCTCAAGGAAAGCCCGTCCGACGCCCAGATCGTCAGCCATAAGCTGATGTTGCAGGCGGGTCTTGTTCGCCAGACTGCCGCCGGCATTTACGCCTGGCTGCCGGTCGGCTTGCGCGTTCTCAAGAAGATCGAACAGATCGTTCGCGAAGAGCAGGACAGGGCCGGCGCGATCGAGGTGTTGATGCCGACGCTGCAATCCGCCGATCTGTGGCGGCAGTCGGGCCGTTTCGACGCTTACGGTCCGGAAATGCTGCGCATCAAGGATCGGCACGACCGCGACATGCTTTACGGTCCGACAAACGAGGAGATGATCACCGCCATCTTCCGCGACGACGTGAAGAGCTATCGCGAATTGCCTCGGACGCTTTATCATATCCAGTGGAAATTCCGCGACGAAGTGCGTCCGCGCTTCGGCGTCATGCGCGGCCGCGAATTCCTGATGAAGGACGCTTATTCGTTCGACCTCGACGAGGCAGGGGCGCGGCAGAGCTATTATACCCAGATGCTGGCCTATCTGCGCACCTTCCAGCGGCTCGGCATCCAGGCCGTGCCGATGAAGGCGGCATCGGGCCCGATTGGCGGCGACCTCAGTCACGAATTCATCGTTCTTGCTCCGACCGGTGAGAGTGAGGTCTTCTACGATGCCGCGTTCGAGGAATTCGATTGGGCCCAGGCTGATCTCGCCTACGACGATGCTGACGGACTTCAGAGATTGTTCGAACAAGTCAGTGCAACCTACTCAGCGACCGACGAAACGCACGATCAAGAGCGATGGGCGAAGGTCCCTGCCGATCGCCAGCGAACGGGACGCGGGATCGAGGTTGGTCACATCTTTAATTTCGGGACAAAATATAGCGCCGCGATGGGCCTCAAGGTTTCCGGCCAGGATGGATCGATGGTCGTTCCTGAAATGGGCAGTTACGGCATCGGCGTCTCGCGTCTCGTTGGCGCTATCATCGAGGCGAGCCACGATGACAATGGCATCGTCTGGCCGGAAGCAGTTGCCCCATGGAAGGTCGGAATCGTCACGATGCGCGGCGACGATGCCGCGTCGATTTCTGCTGCCGACGACATCTATGCGCGACTGACCGATGGCGGGATCGACGTTCTCTATGACGATCGCGACGAGCGCGGCGGGGTGAAACTGGGCGGCATGGACCTGATGGGCCTGCCCTGGCAGGTGATCATCGGACCGCGCGGGCTTGCCAATGGTATCGTCGAGCTGAAAAACCGTCGGACCGGTGAGAAAGAGGAACTTTCCATCGACGCCGCCATTCAGCGTCTCTCATGATCCTCAACCGCTACGAACGAATGATCGCCAAACGCTACTTGCTTCCGGGCAAGGGCGAAGGTTTCATTTTCATGGTTGCGACGATCAGCCTGTTTGCGGTCGCGCTTGGCGTCGCCGCGCTGATCGTGGTGATGAGCGTGATGAACGGCTTCCGCGCCGAATTGTTCGACAAGAGCGTCGGACTCAACGGCCACGCAATCATCCAAGGCTACGAGGGGAGGCTCAGCGATTGGCAGCATATCGCCGAAGTCGCCCGCAAGACTCCGGGTGTCACCGAAGCCGAACCGCTAATCGAACAGCCGTTGATGGCAAGTTCGAACGGGCGGGTCGAGGGTGTTCTGGTGCGTGGTCAGCGGCTAGAGGATATTCGAAGCAATCCGATCCTGTCGAAGAATGTGCGCGCCGGCGACATGAACTCGATTACGCCGGGTAGCGACCGTGTTGCGATCGGCGTTCGGCTGGCGGAACAATTAGGTGCCTCTCCCGGATCGCAGATTTCACTGATCAGTCCTGAAGGTCGCTCGACCCCGATCGGCACCGTCCCACGGATCGTCAGCTACACTGTCGGAGCAGTCTTCGAGGTGGGTATCTACGATTTCGACAGCACGTTCGTGATCATGCCGATTTCTGACGCGCAGACCCTGCTGATGCTGGGCGACGATGTCGCGATGATCGAGGTCAAGACGACGGACCCGGACGATGTCGCGCGGATCATGGCGCCGCTGCAGCCGGTGGTCGCCCAGAAGGGCGTCATCATCGACTGGCGGCAAATGAATTCTGCGTTGTTCGAGGCGCTCGAAATCGAGCGAGTGGCGATGTTCTTCGTCCTGTCGCTGATCATTCTGGTCGCGGTGTTCAACATCCTGTCGTCACTGATCATGCTGGTTCGGGCCAAGACCCGCGACATTGCCATCCTCAGGACCATGGGCGCGAGCCGCAAGGGGATGATGAAGGTGTTCGTGA
>JBDTMR010000121.1:0-5016 GCA_039934175.1 Sphingomicrobium sp. | reverse complement strand
GTCGATGGAGGGGCCGCAAATGGCTAATCGTTCGGCCGCGTGGGTCACCGCGCTTGCATTCTTCATTGCCGATCAAATCTCGAAATGGCTCGTCAACGGACCGTTGAAGTTGAAAGCCGAGGGCGAACAGCTTCCGCTGCTTCCGATTTTCGATCTCACACGGGTCCACAATCACGGCATCAGCCTGGGTTTTGCGCAGGCGCAGAACGATATGCATCGCTGGCTGCTGGTGGCGGGAACGGCGGCCATTGCCGTGATGGTCGCATGGTGGATTACCCGCGAAGACAAGCGCGGCGACCGGCTTGCGCTTGCAATGGTGCTCGGCGGAGCGCTTGGAAATATCGTCGATCGGGTGCGGCTGGGCTATGTGCTCGACTTCCTCGATCTGCATTTCGGGGCGGTCCGTCCCTTTTATGTCTTTAATGTTGCCGACGCCGCGATTAGCATTGGTGTCGTCATCCTGCTGCTACGCGCCTTGCTGGTTCGTCCCGAGGTGCCCGAGGAGAATATTGATCATGCGTAAGGCGCTACTTCCCATCCTGCTTCTTCCGGCGCTCGTGCTTGGCGGATGTTCGGTCTTTCAGAAAAAGACCAAGTCGCTCGACGAGTTTGCCGTTGCGCGCAATGCGCCGCTGGTGATTCCGCCCGATTATGCCCTCACGCCGCCAGTCGCCGGTACGGTCAGCACCAGTGCCGAAGGTTCGCAGGCGCAGGCCATCGAGGCGCTGTTCGGCGGTCCGTCGCCGCGCAGCCAGTCGGAACAGCAGATGCTCGACGCCGCGGGCCGCGACCGCGCCCTGCTTGGCGCGCGCTCGGTCGCTGGCGATCCCGACACCCGTGTCGTCGACAAGGGCAATGACACGCAGACGATCATCAATGCGCCGGAAACGAATACGCAGGACGCTACTGCACAGCCGCCGCAATAAGGGGGAACGATGGCTGCCGAATCGCTGAGCTCGCGCCTCGCCGAACTCGAATCCATCCTCGATCGCGCCAAGCGCCGGTTCGAGGAGGGGCTCAAGATCGTCGAAGAAGCCCATGAGACCTTCGCTGACTTGCAGCAGGCGCTGCTCGGCGCGCCCGGCAGCCTGACCGCCGAGGAAAGCGAAGAGGCAGCGTCCAAGCTGCTTTCGCGCCTCAAGGCATCGGGCGCCGACCTTCCCGAGACATTGTGCGGCGGCCGCCTCAACGTCGATCCGGTCCAGCGCCTGATCCGCATCGACGGGCATCCGATCGGCATCACCGAAATGGAATATCGCGTGCTAGAATTGCTGGCGTTTGCGCGCAACAATGTCGTCACCCGCACGATGCTGCTCAAGCATCTCTATCGCCGGTCCGACGATCAGCCGCAGCCCAAGATCATCGACGTCTTCATCTCGAAACTCCGCAAGAAGCTGCGTCTCGCCAGCGACGGGCAGGAATTCGTCGAGACGATCCCGCAACGCGGCTGGATCCTCCGCGACGTCGACGCCGACGGCAAGCCGGCTTCCTGATCGATCGGCACTTCGCTACGGTTCGACTTACTTTTTCTTAATCCGTGCCCGTTAAAGGGTGTGGAATGATTCACTTTCTGCCCGATCCCGAAACGGCTACGGCCATGACCTCGCTGTTCCCGGCGCGGGTCAGCGGCCTTGCCCATGCCCTGTCGGTCGTCGAGCGACTGGGCGGAAAAGCGGACGGCAACGTCCATTCGCTTCCTGCCGTTAACGGCGACATCAACCGGCTCGCCGAAGACTTGAGCGAGCGACTGGCCGCCGCTTCGGCTGCGGGTCTGGAGGCCATCGCCGCGCTTCGCGAACAGGGCCTCGATGCCAATCCGGTCGCTGCCCGCCTGCTCGCCGACATGATCCGCGACGGCCTCGACGAATTGGGCGCCGTCACCAGCCTCTAGGTTGGCCCCATTGCTTTCGGCGTCGCCCGGTCGGCGCCCCATTCCGACCAGCTTCCATCATAAAGCTTGTGCCCGCGGCCACCCAGCCGTCGCGCGGCGAAGATCAGGCTGTTCGCGGTCACCCCCGATCCGCAGGTCGATACGAAGGGCAAGGTCGGATCGATCCCCGCCTCGGCAAATGCCTGAGCCAAAGCATCGTCGGACTTGAACGTCCCGTCATCGCGGTAGAGCGTCGAATAGGGCAGGTTCTTCGCCCCCGGAATATGCCCGGCGCCGACATTGGGGCGCGGATCGGCTTCGCCCCCGTCGAACCGCGCCTTGCCCCGTGCATCGGCAATCGGCAGCAGCGATCCACCGAGCAACGCGGCCTTGTCGACGACGTCGTCGACAATTTCGGCGTCGAACTGGGCAGGCCTTGGCAACGCGTCCCCGCTCTCAACGCAGCGTCCCTCGGCACGCCATTTCTGTAGACCGCCATCGAGGATCGCCACCCGATCGGCCCCGAAATGGCGAAACATGAACCATCCCCGCGCCGCCGTCCGAAGCGGGCTGTTGTCGTAAACGACGATCCGGTCCTCTCGTCCGACGCCAAGCGCGCCCATCGCCGTGCCGAATTCCGTCGCGCTCGGCAGCATGTGCGGTGCCGGGTGCGATCGGTCGGCAACCTGCCCGATGTCGAGAAAACGCGCGCCGGGAATATGCGCTTCGCAAAACTCTGCCGCCGGATCGCGTCCGTCGGCGGGCATGAAGAAGCTCGCGTCGACAATCGCAAGGTCCGGCGCATCCAGATTGCTGGCGAGCCATGAGGTCGTGACGAGATCGTCCATGCGCGTTCCTCCATCGATCGGCTGCAGGATAGCGGGATGCGATGCGTGCTGCTAGGAGCGCTGCGCCATGACCAACACGCCCAAACATCTCGGCCAGACGAGCGCGCTTCCCGCAACGCCCGACGAAGCCGAACTCGACTATGTGCCCAATCCGCGCGGCGGGGAACTTTACCTCGTTCGCTTCGCAGCGCCGGAATTTACGTCGCTCTGCCCCGTCACCGGACAGCCCGACTTCGCCCATCTCGTGATCGATTATGCGCCTGGCGAGACCATCGTCGAATCGAAGAGCCTGAAACTGTTCCTCGGCAGTTTCCGCAATCACGCCGCCTTCCACGAGGATTGCACGGTCGGCATCGGCAAGCGCCTGTTCGACGAGATGAAGCCCAAGTGGCTGCGCATCGGTGGCTATTGGTATCCGCGCGGCGGTATTCCGATCGACGTCTTCTGGCAGTCGGGCGAACCCCCGGCCGGGCTGTGGCTGCCCGACCAGGGTGTCCAGCCTTATCGCGGTCGCGGTTAGCCCTAGCGGACGGCACCTTCGACGTCGGCCAGCGGTTCGTCGTTCAGCGGTGCGTCCTTCGCCTGTCCGCGCGTCCAGCCGTAGAGCCAGGCGATCGATCCGAAGAACAGCACGAGGCCGAGTGGAACCGCCCAGGCGAATTCCTCGAACACGGCCAGAACTTCGCCGCTATTCGGCGATCCGGCTTTTTCCGCGCCGGCAACAATGGCCGCGAACAGCACACCCATCAGGCTTTCACCGACGATCAGGCCGGTCGCCATCAACGTTCCGATCCGCTCGGCAAAGGCCGGGTTCGACTGATTCTTCGCCCAGCGATTGTAAAGCCAGCCGATCACCGCGCCGATCGGAATCAGCAAAGTCAGTTCCATCGGCAAATACATACCTAGTCCAACCGCGAGTGCGGGCAGGCTGTAGTTGGCGGTGGTCTTGCGAAGCAGTTCGTCGACGACGATGACCGCCGCGCCAATCGCCGCACCGATTCCGATCAGGCTCCAGTCGAGCGTTCCGCCGAGCACGCCCTGCGCGATCGTCGAGATCAGCGCCGCCTGCGGCGCGGCAAGCGCCCCCTCCTTCGCGCCGGGCGCACCGGCAAAGGTGAAGGCCGTGTTGAGCAGGTCGAGGATCGGCGGGATGACCAGCGCACCGAAGATCACGCCGAGGATCAGCGCGACTTGCTGCTTCCACGGCGTTGCGCCAACCAATTGTCCGGTCTTGAGGTCTTGGAGGTTGTCGTTTGCGATGGTCGCGATTCCGAAGATGATTGCGGTCACGAACAAGGCGAAGGCGACCAGCGCCTTGGTCGCATCGCCATCGACACCCTTGTAAAGTGCGGCAAGAATCAGGGAAATGCCGAGTACCGAGAGAATACCGACCCCCGAAATCGGGCTGTTCGACGCGCCGATGAGGCCCGCCATATATCCGGTCACCGACGCGATGACGACGCCCGCGACCAGGATGTAGATGATCGACAGGATGATGGTCGGCGCGGCGTGGGCCGCAATCGGGCCGCTCTGCGCGAAGCTGTAGAGCAGGAAGGCGATCGGAATCATTGCGGCCAGGATAGTGCCGCCAACAATGGTGATCGGCAGATCGCGTTCGGTGATGTCCAGCGTCTCGCCCGACCCGCGCGCGCGGTTGGCGGCAAGCGCCGCAGCAATGCCCTTGATGATCGGACCGATGATCTTGAGCAACGTCCAGATGGCGGCGACGCCGATCGTCCCGGCACCGATGATCCGGGCCTTTTCCTTGAAGGTCGCGGAGACGAGCGCACCAAGATCACCGCCCGACGCCGACAGCATTTCGGTCGTTCCGGAATAATAAGGGACGATTCCCGCCCAGCTGATCAACATTCCGACGACCATCGCAATGCCGACCGCGATGCCGACCAGGTGACCAACGCCGATCAGCGCCATCGACAGGCCGCTGGCGACCTGGGTGCCGCCAGCGCCGACACCAAACGTCTTCGACGCACTTTCGGCGACCAGCTTCATCTTGCCGAGCACGAAATAGCCCGCCGAGATCAGGCTGGCGTAGAGGATTGCGGTCAGGCCCTTGCGGTTTTCTTCCGCACCGCCGACGCCAGCGCCCACCTTGAGCACTTCGGCGGCAGCGACACCTTCCGGGTAGGGTAGGTCACTGCCGGTGACCAGCGCCCTGCGCAGCGGCACCGAATACATCACGCCCAGGATGCCACCCAAGCCGATCACCGCAACCGATAGCCAATAAGGAAATCCCGTCCACCAGCCGACCATGATCAGGCCGGGAAGCACGAAGATGAT
>JBDTMR010000120.1:0-5038 GCA_039934175.1 Sphingomicrobium sp. | reverse complement strand
AAGGGGATTCCAGCGGTACGGGAGGCACCGGGCAACAGAAGCCTCCCACTTTTCCTACATCCGCCAAATTAGGTTACACACACCCCAGTAACGATAGGGGGTCGAGATGTTTCACCGTTGCAGATGGGCGATTGCGATTGCAGCGCCGCTGACGTTGGCGGCGTGCCTGTGGAGCCCCGGAAAATTCACATCGACCCTCGACGTTCGAAAGAACGGAACCTTCATCCTCGATTATCGGGGCGAGATCCTGTTCGCGATGCCCGACAGCGGCAAGACCGATCCATGGTCGGACGACAAGGCGCATTGCAAGACCGACGGAACCGCCAGCCTCGATAGCTTCGAAGGGCAGGGGGAAGAGCGCGTCTGCAGCGCCGCCGAGCGCGCGACGCTGAAGGCCGCCTACGAAAAGAAGGAGACCAACCGGATTGCCGCCAAGCGCAAGGAAAATGAGGAGATGGCGCGTGTTTTCGGTCTGCCCGGCAGCGACGATGCCTCCAACCGCAAGTTCGCTGAGACGCTGAAGAAATATGCCGGTTGGCGAGCAGTTACCTACGTCGGCAAGGGGGTCTACAACGTCGACTATCATTTCCAGGGAATGCTGACCCAGGATTTCGCCTTTCCGATCATGCCGGAAACGGACCTGGTCCTGCCGTTTATCGCGATCCGGCGTCGCGCCGATGGCGCCGTCCTGGTGACCGCCCCCGCGCTGTCCGGTGGTGAGGGTCCATTTGCCGCAAGGGCGAAAATGCTCGACCTTGGCAACAAGGCCGAGAGCGGCGGCGAACCGATGCGCGCCGATGGCAAATTCACGATCGTTACAGACGGTGAGATCCTGACCAACAACAGTGAAGACGGGCCAATCGCCGGTCCCGGCGGAAAGTCCCTGACGTGGCAGGTATCGCCGAGCAACACCCGGTCGCCGGAAACCTTGATCCGGCTTCAATAGGCCCTGTCGAATAGCCGCGTAATCAATCTGATCCAAATCGATTCATGGGGGATTAACAAGATGAAACGACCGATGCTGAATGTCGCAATCCTGCTCGCCGGAATGTCGACGCTTCCTGTGGCGGCACTGGCGCATGACGAAGCGGGCAAGACGGTCGCAGCTCCACTCAGCGCAGACCATTTGATGAAACCGCCGACCGATGCCGCGCATTTTCTGGTGGTGTCGGAATCCGGCAAACATGGCGACATGTGGCGCTGGACCTTGCCGGACGGGCGCATCGCCTATCGCCACAGCCAGTCGCTGCGCGGCTGGATTTCGGAGACCGACGAGGTGGTGACGCTGGGCAGCGACGGACTGCCGACCAAGCTGGAAGTGCGTGGAATCACGCCCAATGGCGATGCCGCGGAAACCTTCACTGTCGATGGTGACAAGGCGGTCTGGACAAGCCTCGCCGACAAAGGGTCGTCGACCGGTAAAACGGGATACTACCTCCCGGCGGGAGGAATCGGCCTGTCGAACCAGATCCTGATCGACCTGATGGTCGCGGCGGGCGACAAGGGCGTCGATCTCTTGCCCAGCGGACATGCCACACTGGCGATGGGGCCGACGTTGTCGATCGCCGGTCCTGACGGTCCCAAGACGGTGCGTCTGGCCTTCGTTCGTGGCATCCTGGCGTCGCCCTACCCAGTCTGGCTCGACGAGCGAAACCGCTATTTCGCCGATGTCGGTGCAATTTCCCTGTTTCCCGCTGGCTTCGAGAATCCCGCCAACGCCAAGGCGATGCGCGAATTGCAGGAAAAAGTCACCGCGCAAGAGACCAGGGCGATTGCGCATCGCTTTCTGACGCAAGCGGCAAAAGCGCCGATCCTTTTCGACCATGTTCGCATCTTCGACGCCGATCGCGGGCGATTCGTTGACGATCAGGCGGTGTTGTCGGCCGACGGCAGAATCGCCGCCATCGGCCCGGCGGGATCGATCAAGGCGCCAGCGGGCGCGCGCATCGTCGATGGCACGGGGAAGTCGCTGGTCCCGGGCATCTGGGACAGCCACATGCATATCGGCGACGATTGGGACGTTCTTGCCAACATGGCCAATGGCATGACCAGTTTCCGGAGCCCCGGCACGACGCTGGAACGCGCCGTCGATGCCACCAAGCGGCGCGCCAGTGGCGATCTTTTGATGGGCGAACCCTTTATCCAGGCAATCGTCGACAAGAAGGACCCGCTGGCGGCGCAAGGCTCGATCACCGTCAGCAGCGAGGCCGAGACGATCGCTGCGGTTGATGACATCAAGAAAGCAGGCCTGTGGGGCGTGAAATTCTACACGTCGATGAATCCGTCATGGATCAAGCCCGGTGCCGCGGAAGCACATCGACTGGGTCTGCATGTCAGCGGGCATGTTCCGGCCACGATGCGACCGCTCGACGCGGTGCGGGCGGGCTATGACGAGGTCACCCATCTCAATTTCATCATGATGCAGGCGATGCCGCAGGACGTCGTCGATCATTCCAATACAGCGGCCCGATTCGAGGGACCGGCCAAATATGCCAAGGATGTCGACCTCAATTCGCCGGCGATGAAAGCGTTCGTCGCCGAACTGAAGCAGCGCGGGACCTATGTCGATCCGACCCTCGTGATATTCGAAACCAGCTTCCTTCCCGAAGGCGGCACGCCGCTCGCCGCATACGCCCCCTACATGGGGATCATCTCTCCCGTGCTGGACCGTTCGTTCAAGGCGGCAGGATATCCGCTGGTCGCGGGATACACGCGCGCCGATTACGCCAAGAGCTATGCCAAGATGGTCGATCTGCTGGCAGCACTGCATAGAGCCGACATTCCGATTGTCGCCGGCACCGACGGCTGGGGCATCGAGATCGTGCGCGAACTGGAATTGTACGAGACGGCCGGGTTCACCAAGGCAGAGGCGCTGCAAAGTGCGACGATCGTTCCGGCCCGCATGGTCGGCGCCGACAAGCGTACCGGGTCGATCGCGGTCGGCAAGGAAGCCGATTTGATGTTGGTCGATGGGGATGTCTCGAAGGAACTCGGCGCGCTGCGCCGGGTCATCACCGTGGTCAGCGACGGCTACGTCATGGACGCCGACGCGCTGCGCAAGGCGGCAGGATATAGCGGCCGACCGAAGTGAACGGCCGCCAACCTGTTTAGCCGCGCTTGCGCAGTTCGTCGCGGATTTCGGTGAGGAGTTCAACCTCGCTTGGACCAGCGGGCGCGTCCTCGGGCTTGGTCATCAGCTTGTTGGCCTGACGAACCATCACGAAGATGATGAAGGCCAGGATCAGGAAGTTGATCAGGACGGTGATGAACTGGCCCCATCCGATCATCGCGACGCCGGCGGCCTTCAAGTCAGCATAGCTTGCGGCGTTGCCCTTGAAGTCCGCCGGGATGGTGCCGAGCACGGTGAAATAATTGGAAAAGTCAGCGCCGCCGAACATCGCGCCGACGATCGGCATGATGATGTCGTCGGTCAGGCTTGCCGTGATCGTCGCAAACGCACCGCCGATAATCACCGCCACCGCCAGATCGACGACGTTGCCCTTGGCAATGAAAGCCTTGAATTCGCTTAGCATGGCCTTCCCCTTATTTCTGTCGCGCATTGAAAGTCGGGCCACGACTTTCTACGTCCACCTTCGCACCTTTTGTGAAGGGGGAAAAGATGACTGCTGTTGTTCGTATGGGGCTGCTCGCACCGATTGCCGCACTGGGTCTGGCCGGTTGCGGACTCAATTCGGTTCCGACGGCGGAGGAAAAGGTTAACCAGGCCTTCGCCGACGTCCAGGCCGACTACCAGCGCCGTAATGACCTGATCCCCAATCTGGTCGAAACCGTGAAGGGCTATGCGAAGCAGGAAAGCAGTGTCCTGATCGGGGTCACCCAGGCGCGCGCCGATGCGACCAAGGTCCAGATCAGTGCCGCCGACCTCAGCGATCCCGCCAAGGTCCAGGCCTTCAACGATGCGCAAAGTCGCGTCAGCCAGGCAATCATTCCGCTACAGCGGCTTCAGGAGGCCTATCCTGACCTTAAGTCGAATGCGAACTTCATGGCGTTGCAGGACCAGCTCGAGGGTAGCGAAAACCGCATCAACACCTCGCGCCGCGATTATAACGAGGCGGTTCGGTCCTATAACACCACGATCCGCACGTTCCCCGACGCGGTCGGCGCGAAAATCTTCTACGGTGCCAAGCCGAAAGTCGCCTTCCAAGCCGCGGCAGGCGCTGACAAGGCCCCCAAGGTCGACTTCGGTAGCTGAACTAATCGCAACGCCCGTCAGGGCTGATGAGAGAGCGGGCATGAGCATGCTCACGCGCTTCGTAACGGTGTTTTGGCTGGCGATCATGGCCGCAGTCACGCCTGCCATGGCGCAGAAATTTCCTGCGCTGACCGGTCGCGTGGTCGATCAGGCCGATCTGCTTGCGCCGCCGCAGGAAGCCGACCTCAATCGGAAGCTCGAGGATTTCGACAGTCGAAGCGGACGGCAGGTCGTCGTTGCGACGGTCAAGAGTCTGGAGGGGCTCGAACCGGTCGATTATGCGACACGGCTCGGCCGCACGTGGAAGATCGGCGACGAGAAAAAAGACGATGGCGTCATCGTCCTCGTCGCACCGACCGAACGAAAGGTCTGGATCGCGACCGGATATGGCGCCGACGATTATTTGACCGACGCAATGACCGGTTCGATCATTCGAAGCGATATGCTGCCGCGTTTCAAGGCGGGCGACTATCCCGGCGGCATCAATGCGGGCGTCGACGGCGTCATCAAGCAACTCGAACTGCCCCCCGAACTCGCCGCTAAGCGCGCCAAGGACGCAGCGCAGGCTCGGCCGACCGAATATAGCAACGATGCCGGCTTCGTTCCGGTGATCTTCATCATCATTGTCTTCTTCATGATCATCAGCGCCTTCGCCCGTGCGGCCGGTCGCGGCGGCAAAAGGTACCGCAGCCGTCGCGGCGGCGGCGTTGATCCGATGGTCATCCTGTGGGGTCTCGACGCGATCAGCCGGGCATCGCGCGGCGGGCGCGGTGGCGGCTTTGGCGGCGGCGGCTTCGGCGGCGGTGGATGGGGCGGCGGCGGCGG